>JBDNFJ010000068.1:0-21429 GCA_041689895.1 Gracilimonas sp.
CAACCATTCTTTCACCCAAAAAACGCCTTGCAGTTTATTGTATTCAAAGGACTCAGAAAAGGTATTCGCTTTCATATCTTTGAGTCGATCGAAAGGCTCTTGAGAATATCCACTGGTACTATCTACGGAAACCCCAATCCGTTCTATTTTTGATTTGAGGCTATCGGGAGAGCCGCCTTCTTGTACAAATGCAACGGCCTTATTCAAGGTGGAATCTTTACGGGCGGTGATTAGATAATAATAGGGGCGTTTAGGATACTGATATTTTGAGCCATCCTTTTCGTAAATCGTATGAAGGCGAGTGCTATCTACCGTAGCAGCGCTCCAAACATGATCATCGTTAATGTTATAAACCACCAGACCATTTAAGTAACTGTCTGACTGTTTCTGAAATTCAGGATATTTTCTAATGGTAAGTGGAATTAAATGGTCGTCTACCACATAATTCTTAAAATCGTTAAACCAATTTTCCCGATAGTTATTGGTTAAGCGATTGGCATGTTTATTCTGCAGAAAAGTATGATAATCTTTGATAGTGTATCGTTTTCCATCAAATTCATATACTTGCTCCTGATTCAGGATGGTTGGAGAAGTCAATTCCGCCATCTTCACGCTATCGAATTTCGTAATCCAGCGCTTGTAGGTATCCATGGTATTATTTTTGGTTTCTTTCCCATAGTTATCTTCCAGATAATTCACCACAAATTGATTGTTTTCTTTGTAGTAAGGAGTGTCCTTCAGCTTCTCCATCAGCTTTTTATCGTACTCCGCCTCAGAGGCATAGGATTCAACAGAGTCTATTTTAAATATGTGATATCCATACACTGTTTTTACCGGCTCAGAGAAATCGAGCGTGGGATCTATTTTCATCACGGCTTCAACAAAATCCATAGCAAAATTTTCCTGATAACTTACCCACCCAATTTTTCCATTATTCCGTGCCGAAGCTCCATCTTCTGAATTATTTCGTAATACTTGATTCCACGGCTCACCGGCTTCCAACTGATTATAAGCCTCATAAATTTTATCATAGGAGGTAGAATCGCCGGTTGCACGTACATAAATATGGTTTACCAAACGGGCAGGCGTCCGCTTTCTTTTATCCTGCAGAAGTACTATGTGATACCCAAACTGCGTACGGAAGGGCTCTGAAATTTCGCCGACTTTCAAACCAAAAACGACATCTTCAAATTTCTGAACCGTTCGTCCAGCCGAAATCCATGGTATATCGCCTCCCATGCTACGGTCATTTCTTTTGCTGGAATACTTCTCATTTACTTCAGCCAGCGGTACGCCTTCCTTAATTTCTGCTTTTGCTTTTTTGAGCTGTGCAATTGCATCGTCCACCTCTTGTTGGCTGGCAGTGTTATCTAATGCTATGAGTATATGAAATGCTTTAAGCTCGAGAGAAGAACGTTTCTTGAACTCCTCAAATGCTTTGTGCTTTATCTCTTTTTCGAGCCAGTAAGCGTAAGCTGCCTGCTTTACATACATTTCATGTTCAGCCTTTAGCGTTGAATCCTGATAATACCCGTTGTCTCTGGCTGAAAGTAACTTGGCTTTATAATTAAGGTAAATGGGCAGGAAGTCTTCTATATCTTGCAGGGTAGGAGCTTCCTGAGAACCGGCATTAAAATTATCTATGAGCTCTCCATAAGTAATCTTCTGATCACCTACTTTACCAACTACGGTTTTGTTATTTTTAGATTGCCCGAATATGAGAGATGGGATGCACAAACAAATAAATATACTGTAGAACGATAATTTACTTAGGTCCGCCATGGCGAATAATATTTTTTCTTGATGTTTTATGTTTTGTTTAAAGCCTTTTACTTAAAAAAGCATACCGGCAAAAGTAGCAGTCATTAAGTTAGCTAAAGTTCCAGCAAAAACAGCTTTTAATCCGAACTTGGCTAAATCTGCTTTGCGGCTCGGTGCAATTCCTCCAATACCTCCAATCTGAATGGCAATGGAAGAAAAGTTAGCAAAACCACACAACGCAAAAGTAGCCATGGCTATTGTTTTGGGTGAAATATTAGCAGCTGCTACATCATCAGCCAATTTCAGGTAAGCCACAAACTCATTCAATACAATTTTAGTACCCAGTAATGATCCCATATTTACAGCATCAACCCATGGAACTCCAATCAACCAAGCGATAGGAGCAAAAACCCAACCCAAAACCATTTCTATCGTTAGGCTTTCACCTAACACTGAGGAAATGCCGGTGAGGTCGCTTCCCCAACCTAAAATACCATTAAACATGGCCAGCAATGCAATAAAAGCAAGCAGCATGGCGCCTACATTCAAGGCTAAATGAAGCCCGACTCCTGCTCCTGTTGCGGCAGCATCAATGCCATTGGCATCCGTTTTCTCAACGGACATACTTACATCACCTTTGGTAACAGGTTCTCCGTCTTCTGGATATAAAATTTTAGCAATTACCAGGGCTGCGGGAGCCGCCATCAAGCTTGCACCCAGCAAGCGTTCTGCGAAAATCTGTTGGGCTACGACAATATCTAAGCCATGTGCTACCGCAAATGGTGCGCCTAACATAGCCACATAAGCGGCCATCACGCCACCGGCAATAGTCGCCATTCCACCTGTCATAACGACCATCAATTCTGACTTAGTCATTTTTTCAATAAAGGGCTTGATTACTAAAGGGGCTTCCGTTTGCCCGACAAAAATATTGGACACTACCGATAGGGTTTCCGCACCTGAGGTTCCTAACAGCTTTTGCATACCTTTCGAAAGCACTCGAACAATAAACTGTAGAATTCCATAGTGATAGAGCAAAGATGTTAATGAAGCAAAGAAAACGATGGTTGGAAGCACTTGGAATGCAAAAAACACACCCAAGCTGTCTTCATATTCCGGCCCTTTACCAAGTGTACCAAAAATAAAGGAGGCGCCTTCTGTGGTATAGCTGAGAACGACAACAAAAAAGCTCGCTACTTTTTGAAATAAAAGCATCGGCCAGCCAAGAGGTGCCCAAAAACCGGCAAGAACGGATGCTTTTAGTATAAATATGGCCAGGACAAACTGTATCCCGATTCCAATTCCTACTAATCTCCAATTTATATTTTTCCTATTGTTACTGAAGGCAAAGGCAAGGCCAACCAGGCCTACCAGTCCAATTACGCCACGTAAGATATCCATTAGCTATGCTCTGTGTTTGTTTCTTCTTCTGTTTGTTCGGCCGATTGTTCATACCGGGGATTAATAAAAGGAGTGATGGGACGTCCGCGACGCTTATCTACCGGGGGACGAAAGCAATGCCGTGCCCGAGGTTCGTAAGCGTCATATTCACCTACTAACACCTGTCCCTCTTTTTCAACTACCCGTTGGGAATAGTGCGCCATAGTTCTACTTTCTGCGCATACGGCATGCAGCTTGGTTACATATTCGGCAATGGCTAATAAGTAGGGCATGGGACCAAAAGGCTTTCCTTTAAAATCCATATCCAGTCCGGCTACTATTACGCGCTTACCATCGTTGGCGAGAGAGTTTGCAACATCTACCACGCGATCATCAAAAAACTGGGCTTCATCAATACATACCACTTTAGCATCCCCCGTTAATAATACAATTTGATCGGCTGTATCTACTAAAATGCTGGGAAGCGCCGTTTCATTGTGCGACACTACCTCGCTATCACTATAGCGTTTATCAAGGGCAGGTTTTACCACTACTACCCGTTGACCGGCAATATGCGCGCGTTTTGCTCTTCGTATAAGTTCTTCTGTTTTCCCGCTAAACATACCGCCGCAGACAACTTCTATCCAACCAAATTCTCGGGGTGCTAACGAAGGTTCGTCAATCATGTATTAGGTGTACTTATTATTTGTTTGAACCTGTAGATTTTAAGGACGGAATATATCAGGGGAATAGCAGAAAAGGAAAAGGGAAAATGAATTGTTCGTGTATTCGTTTTAATTGGGGTGAGAACCAATAAATTAGTCCGTATTAACTCATTATCGGTTTTTAGCTACCGAATGCACAAATGGGTTACTCGCTATTTTAAAGTGATTTGTGAGTGATCGGATAACCGATTATCGATAGATGATTTTGGGGATTAATAAGGAGCTTCAGGTCGGAAATGGGACATCAGGGCATTGCAATTCGGAGAGATATTTATTCATGTTTATCCGGCTCCGCTGCGGAACGAGAGAAAATTCTTGTACTACAAATCATTCACCCAAATTCCCATCACATAATTTTTACATATACAGGTAGATGCCTATCTTTGAGCATGAAAAAATTCGTTCTACAGAAAGAAGAGCCGCGAAAACGTCCCGAGGATTATTCCATACCGTATGCCGATTTACTTAATGAACAGCAGCTAAAAGCTGTTTTCCATGAAAAGGGGCCGGCTTTGGTTGTAGCCGGTGCGGGAACGGGAAAAACTCGGACGCTGGTGCATCGTGTGGCCAGATTGGTGGAGAGTGGAATCAATCCCTCTAATATTCTACTTCTTACCTTTACCCGGAGAGCGGCTCAGGAAATGCTAAATCGGGCCAGCAATATTTTGGATGAACGCTGTAAACAAGTACAAGGAGGCACGTTCCATTTTTATTGCAGCATGTTATTGCACCGATATGCGGAGGTAATCGGGTTTCCGTCCAACTTCACTATTATAGACTCGGCCGATGCGCTGGAAGTCATTCAGTTTGTGCGAACGGAACTCAAGCTTCATAAAAAGAAAAAGCGATTTCCAAACAAAAGGACGCTATTCAATATCATCAGCACCTGCATCAATAAACATCTGGATCTAAGGATTGTGCTTCAAGATCAATACCCGCAGTTTCTGGAGCAGGAAGAAAAGATCGAACAAGTGGCTCTGGGTTATCAGGATTATAAGGCAAAGAACTTCGTAATGGATTTTGATGACCTTCTTACAAAAACTCGGCAACTGCTTCTTCAGCATGAAGATATTAGAGTTAAAGTGGCTTCAAGAAATGAATTTGTGATGGTGGATGAATTTCAGGATACCAACAAATTACAAGCTGAATTGACGAATCTTTTTTCAAGCGTGCACGGCAATATAATGGCGGTGGGTGATGACGCTCAAAGTATTTATTCTTTTAGAGGAGCCGATCATCAAAATATCATGGATTTTCCGGAGCGGTTTGAAGGCACCAAGCTCATTAAGTTGGAAGAGAACTATCGCTCAACACCCCAGATTCTGGAGGTAGCCAATAACCTACTTCGGCAAGCCAGTTTTAAGTTTGAGAAGGAATTGTATTCTAATAACGAAGAGGGAGATCTCCCCGCTTTGGTGCAAACTTCGAGCGAGCATGACCAAAGTCGTTTTATTAGCCAGCTTGTGCTACAGCTTCGTGAGCAAGAACTTGAGCTGAATGAGATGGCTGTTTTGTTTAGAAATGGGAGGGATTCATTTGATTTAGAAGTAGAACTCAACCGTAAAAATATTCCTTTTGTGAAGTATGGCGGGCAGAAATTCACCGAGGCCGCACACATAAAAGATGTATTAGCCCATGTGCGGGTGCTGGTTAATCCCATGGATACCATTGCATGGAATCGAGTGCTTATGTTGCTGGATGGTATCGGGCCAAAAACAGCGCAAGATCTTTTTGAATGGATTCGTCTGGCTAAAAATCCCTATCGGTTAAACCTTTCTGATACCACCAGTACATCGTATCTAAATCAGCTTAAAGAGCTTAGCAAATTGCTGGTAGCGATTAAAGAAAATGATCACTCTGTCTCAAAAGTAATAGAGTTGATTGTGGAGTATTATCGCAGCTTCTGCAAAAGTAGATACGATGATTATCCAAAGCGGCTTAAAGACTTAGAATCTTTCGTTAATGTGTCTGAAAGCTTTACTTCATTACCGAAAATGCTGGAAGAATTAGCCTTAGATCCCATCAAAGCAACTGCGGTAGATACGGAACAAAAGACCAAAGATGAATCCCCACTTATTCTTAGCACCATTCATTCTGCCAAAGGATTGGAGTGGAAACAGGTGTTCATTATTCAATGTCTTGATGGTATAATTCCATCCGCATATTCGGTAGAAGATGAAGATAAATTGGATGAGGAATTGCGCTTGCTTTATGTAGCTGCAACACGGGCAAAAGAAATGCTTTATTTTAGCTATCCCGTGCTGGCACAATCCGCTTATGGTGATTACTTTACACAACCATCCCGATTTCTAAAAGATATGAATGAGGCGCTGGTAGAAGAATGGAAACTGATTGAGGAAGAACAACATCAGCTTGCTGGAGAAGAAAAAACAACATCCCAACTCTCCGAAGGATCATAAAACATCGGAGATTTCATCCTGCACTTAACACCGAAAAACTATTCATGAAAAGAATACTATTTATTACCCTTTGGTTTACCTACGTATGTCCATCCCTGACTTTTGCGCAAGGTTTTAATACCACCAATGGAAGAAATCACCCCGAGTTAAACTGGCAAGTAGCGGAAACCGAACATTTTCTAATTATGTATCCTGAACGCATTGAAGGGATTCAAAATCAAGCTTCTGCTGTTGCGGAAGCTACTTATGAGGCGCTTTCTCAAAATCTACAGGTAGAATTCACGGATAAGATTCGGATTTACTTATCGGATGAGGATGAGGTGAACAATGGCTTTGCCGTGCCTTTCAAACAACCTTATACCGATATTTGGGTAGGCTTAAATGATTACAGTGAAATTTGGACAGGCCAAGAAAAATGGTTGCGTAAAGTGATTGCCCACGAACTCGCGCATATCTTTCATTTTGAAGCCGTTAAATCTCCAATTGGTCTTTTACAGTTTGCTTTTGCCAATCCATTTCCAAGCTTTTGGACAGAAGGATTGGCTCAATACGAAACTGAAGACTGGGATTCGCAAAGGGGAGACCGATGGCTACGGAAAGCAGTATTTGATGACGAATTGAATTTCAATTCAGGCCGTTCAAAAGACGATGGCAAGCTCAGATACGCTTTTGGAAATGCTCAACTTCGATATTTTACCGAAAAATATGGTGATAGTACCTTAGTTCAACTTTTGGATCATCGTGATAAAGCCTTGGGCTTGTTTGAGTATCATGATTTTGATAATGCCTTTAAAGAAGTGATAGATGGAGGATATCCTGCCTTTATCGATGATTGGAGGAAACACGTGAATGTGTATTACAATACGCTGGCTGGACAAATGGAGCGCGTGGATTCTCTTGGTGCCGATCCTATGTATTTTCCCGGTCAGTTTCTTTATGATGCCTCTGTAAGCCACAATGATAGTCTTATAGCTATCCTTTCGCTAACCTCTATGGCTCGACCGGTTAAGCGATTATTCATTCTACAAAACGATTCCATCCAAACGGTAAAGCAAATTTCGGAAGGGAGTATAAACAGTGATTTAAGCTGGTCGAAAGACGGCAAGCGCTTGTACTATTCCAGAATGGTTCGGGGGAAACACTCTTCATTGATTAATGATATTTTCAGTTATGATCTTAATTCAGGTAAAGAAAAACAGCTCTCTTTTAATCGAAAGGCTAAATATCCGACTACCACCGGCAATGAGAATGAAATTGCATATATAGTAAATGAACATGGTACCGGAAATCTGTTTGTGCTAAATCTCAAAACGGGAAAAGAAAGTCGAATAACCCATTATTCAGGAGACGTTCAGTTATTATGGCCACTTTGGGTAGAAACACAAAATCAGTGGCTGGTGCATCGGTTTGCGAAAGATGGAAGCCGTAATCTGGTCCTAATTAATCCGGATAATAGGCAAGAAACCGCCATTGATTCATCCGGCACGGATAACCGAAAAGCCCTGCTCAGTCCAACTGGAAATAAAATTGCTTATATCTCGCTGAGAGATCAGGTTCCCAATATATTTATGTATGATTTTGCGACTCAATCTGAATCCAGATTCACTAATTTATTTACCGGAGGAGAAGTCTTTGGTTGGGTAGCCGATTATGATTCCACAGGTGAAGAGCACTTGCTGGTAGGAGCTTCTGAGAACAGGAGTGAGGATGATTTATTTCTCGTTCCTGTAAATCGTGAGGTTTATCAACCAGATGTTGAACTACCCAAAACATACAGTACCTGGCGATACAAACGTCCGCCCTATACCATTAATCGAAGCATACGGTCGGATTCAACTTTAATCACGGACTTCTATCATTACAATGCATTTAGCAACATAACACATGTGGCTACCTTTGCATTACCATATTACAGTAATCCCGATAATTTTGGATTATTTGCTTCCACCAACTGGATAGAACCATTAGGCAAGCACATACTGTCGGCTGGAGGTTGGCTTTCCATTACCGATCCGTATGGTAAATCATACGGCGATATTTCCTACATAAACAATCAGTTCTATCCCACTTTAAGAATTAGTTTGTTTAGTATGCCTGAAAACGGACAATTTTATGGAGGTAAGTTTTTGGTAGAAAAATATCAAGGAGGGGAGATTGCAGCTACGTGGCCCATAGATCTTTTTTCAGCACCCTATCAAAGCAGTAAATTAAGCGTAGGATTCCGCCACTTTACGACCGATCCTTTTAATATAAGTAGGTTTTTTGGCACCCCAAATTTAACAGTTCCCGCAGCAGGACGGGTTTCTGAATTTCATCTATCATGGCAGTTAAAAAAGCAAAGGCCTTGGCGCGATAATAGCTTTCATCCATTAGATGGGTCCGGCTTAAAACTAAGTCTGCATACGTCCCAGAAGATTTTCGGGGCTGATGTGGAGGCCTTAACAACCGATTTAAACGCTTATACTATTGTTCCATTTGTCGGGTTGAACCGAATTCTGCTTCATGGGAGATTTCTAACCCAATGGGGAAAGCCGTTACCCCAAAATTTTATTGGTCTGTCGAGATATGATAATGTCAGCATTAATCTTCCTGCTCAATTCCCGCTACGTCTTTTTGGGAGCAATGAACGAGTAAGAGGATATCGCGAATTTATTGCCGGCGATAAAGTAGGTTTTGGAAGCATTGAATATCGCATCCCATTGGTCTCATCACTGCAAACGCAAATCTTAGGATTCATCCAATTTGGCGGAGCTTCCATTGCGCTTTTTACCGATGGTGCAGTAATAGGGAATGCTTTATCCGAAACAGGAGAATCTGGAACGGTTTACCGGTGGGGTTCAGGTGCAGAAATCAAGAATCAACTTTCCGTATTTGGACTTACCATTGCGCATAGTATTGGAATTGCACAACCCTCAAAAAAACTATTTTCAAGCCAAAAATATGATTTCTACTACCGTGTAAAAGCCGTTCTTCCATTTTAAGATATTCAAACTGAGGTTGTGTTCTTTGATGAGACTCAAGAATAAGAATGAAAGAAGTAGAGCTACCAAAATCCCGTAGGGGCAATTCATGGATTGCCCCTACGGGAGAATGGTTTGGCATCGTATATTGGCTATAAAAGAAGGGCAGAAGCTATCGACTGGATATGAATCCCATTAAGCGCAAAATGGAATCTTAAATTGAATGAAGCCTTCTAAGAATCGTCTTCCTTCATGTACTTACGCTGAAGATACATATCAAAAATCAGCCATATAACAGGATAAGGAGGGAAGATAATCGCAAAAACTATCTGCCAAGTACTTCCTCTTTTTCGTCCACCATCATACGGAATGGTGATACCGGCCACTCCCGCCATCCATAAAATGAAAAAAAAGAACAGGGCGACGGCTAACGTCAGGGCGCCAAAGAAACCGAAATTATTATAAAAGCTTTGAAGCATGATAAATTAAGTGCTGAATTATGCGTACGTTTATTGCTTGTTTAATCTAAGAATCTAAGACTTAAAATGCTTCCAGTAGTTTCAATTGTAGGACGCCCCAACGTGGGCAAATCCACCTTTTTTAATCGACTCATCGGAAAACGCAAAGCCATTGTTCACGATGAGTACGGGGTAACCCGAGACCGACATTACGGCGAAAGTTTTTGGAATGGCCAAGATTTTACGATAATCGATACCGGAGGATATCTGCCTGAAGATATGAATGTGATGGTGGTAGGCATCCGGGAACAAGTTCATATTGCGCTGGAAGAGTCTGACGTGATTCTTTTATTGGTTGACACAGAAACTGGCATCAACACGCTGGATAAGTCAGTAGCTGCTTTACTTCGTGAGCAGGACAAGCCGGTAATCGTAGTTTGTAATAAAGCCGATAACGAAGAAAGGCGAATGAATGCCTCTGAGTTTTACGAGTTAGGTATTGAGGATGTATATCCCGTCTCGTCCATAAGCGGTACCGGAACCGGAGACTTATTGGATAAAGTGGTCGAATATCTTCCGAAATCGGAGCCTGAGCCTCAATCAAAAGTTCCTAAATTAGCTTTTGTGGGACGTCCAAATGTGGGTAAAAGTAGTTTGTTTAATGCACTGCTCGATGATGAGCGTGCTATTGTTACAGAAATCGCCGGAACAACCCGAGATTCCATCAACAGTAATCTGCAATATAACGGCAAAGAATATGTATTGGTTGATACGGCCGGACTTCGAAAGCGTGCAAAGGTTAAAGAAAACATTGAGTTTTACAGCACCGTACGCACAGAAAAAGCCATAAGGGAATGTGATATTGCCATTTTAATTATAGATAGCATGCGAGGCTTTGAAGATCAGGATAAGCGCGTAATTCGCGAGGCTGAAAAGTTCAACAAAGGACTGATGATTGTCCTTAACAAATGGGATCTCGTTACAGAGAAAGACACAAATACCGTCCGTGAATTTGAAGAATATATATATACATCGGTTCCTCAATTATATTATGTGCCTATACTCACCATTTCTGCTATGAACAAACAGCGGGTGCACAAAGTAATTGAGATGGCACAACAGGTTATTGATGAACGTAAGAAGGAAATTTCCACCTCCGATTTCAATGATTTTCTCGAACAAATGTTAGGAGAAAAACCATTACCTATGAAGCGGGGGAAACAGCTCAAGATTACCTATGCCACGCAGGTTAAAAACAATCCGCCGGTATTCAAGTTTTTTATGAATAGCCCGCACGAGCTGCCGCCCAACTATAGAAAGTATATTGAGAATAAAATAAGGGAACGTTTCGGATTTACAGGTGTTCCGATTACCATGGTGTTCCACCAAAAATAAAAACTAAAAGCATAGAAATAACTTTGATGCTGACCAATCAAAGGTTTATTTTTAAGCGCTGATTACTCGAACCTTATTCGAATGGAATGGCTCAAAATCTTGAAAAACCTACTGTAAACGCTGTTAGCAATAATTATGAAAATGAGCGAACGCTTAATTTTCTGGAAAATCTGTATCTCCCGGATGCGCTTAAAGGAATGTGGTTTTCCTTTAAGCAGATGTTTAAGCCGACCTTCACGCTTAACTATCCTGAAGAGAAATGGGATCCGCCTGCTATTTTTAGGGGCCGTCCTGTTTTGGTGGAAGACCACAACAAAGAACGTTGTGTGGCTTGTGGACTTTGTGCCCGTGCTTGTCCGCCTTTAGCCATCAGTATGCAGGCTAAAGAAACGGAGGATGATAAAGAGCGATATCCCGACTTTTTCGAGATTAATATGCTGAGATGCATTTATTGCGGGTATTGCGAGGAAGTTTGTCCGGAAGAAGCCATTGTAATGAGCCAGGATTATGACATCGTTTTTGAATCCAGAGAAGACGCTATTTATGATAAAGAACGATTATTAGTTCCTAAAGAGGATTTAAAAGATCGGCTGGATTACCTCAAAGAATATAGAAATAACCAATTTGGCTCTTTTTGGGATTTTCAGGAAGAAAATAACATCCACTCTGTAAGAGACCGAGACCATGATTGGAATACGGGATTATCATTAGTTGATATGATTGAACAGCAGGAAAAGAATGATTCAACCCCGGCCTCAAAAAGCTGGTCTTAAACACTTATTGCGAGAATGGACATAAAACAAAGTCAGATTGATTCTTTAGTAGATGATGTTGCATATGTAGAGCACGAAGCTGAAGCTCTTAAATATGTTATCGATGAGGTTCCTTACAGTGAAACTCCTCCCGGTGGGCGATCTATCGTCCAGATTCTCATGTTTTTGGATCACGCTCAACAACATTATTACCGGAAAGTGATAGAGGACGCTTTTAAAAGGGTACGCCCAATCAACCTGAATGCTTATATAGAACCCGACGAAACTTTTGAGCCCGACTTAGATTTGGCAAAAGACATACAGAAAGTATTGTATAAAATTTCTAAGCATCGCGTTGCTCTTCTAAATACTATTAAAAACATCCAGCTAATCGACTGGGAAAGAGAGATAAGCAAAGGAAGGCAAACCCTTACGCTTTATGAGTTTACGTCGCAGATGGTACGAAAAGAGCGTAGCACACTCAAAGAGATTGCTGATCTGGTTATGGCGTATCAAAATAGTAAACAGATGCAGCGAGAGCTTGAAAATAGAAACCAAGGTAGCTGATGGAACCGGCTAAATGGACCGACCTGGTCGTTGCTCTTTCTTTTGGAGCTTCATTCATTCTGCTGATCCGTTTGTTTTTTCAGAAAAGAACACTGCTGTATCTATATTTTGGCTTATCCGCTCTTTGTATATGTATTCCATACCTGTTAGACCTGCTCCAGATTAAATTAGCATTTCACATCTTTGAATGGGGAAGATTGGCATCTATCACCATATATATAAGTGGCTTATCAGTGTTGATTAGAGATTCAAAACCCGTTTTTGCACGATTTCCACAATATCTAACCGCATTGCCATTTGTTAGCTTTTTATTTTTCCCGTTTATCATTGACTCCATGGTGATAAAAGACCTCATTAATGCGGTATATCAAGGAGGAGCATTAGTGGTTACTGTACTTGTGTTTACGGTAAAATTGGCACGCCAAAAAGGCCGTAGATACTACATAATAGGTCTTGGCTCAATTGTAGCTGCTTATCTTGGGTATTGGTTATATCTAAGTCGTTCGGGAACTGATGCCTTTAATTGGATATCAGAAATATTGTTTTCAGTAGGAATTTTAATCATTGTAATTAGGATGGTTGTTTCAGACGATTTCATGTTGAATTCAGGCACAGGCACTTCTAAATGAAAGTAGCTCCAAACTTCACATTAAAAAACACAGATAACGAAGATGTAACTTTGGCAGACTTCAAAGGAGAAAAAAATGTAGTGCTGCTATTTTTTCCATTAGCTTTCAGTAGCGTGTGTACCCAAGAACTTTGTTCCACAAGAGATAATTATAAAATTTATGATTCGCTGGATGCAGAGGTCTTGGGTATAAGCGTGGATAGTTTTTATACGCTCAAAGCCTTTAAAGAATCTAACAATTTGAATTTTTCGCTTCTAAGCGACTTCAATAAAGAAGTAAGCTCCAAGTATGATGTTTTATATGAAGATTTCTTCGGAATGAAAGGAGTAGCCAAACGCTCGGTATTTGTAATAGATAAAGAAGGACAAATCGCACACCATGAAATACTGGAGCATGCCGGCGACTTACCAAACCTTGCTAAGGTACAAGAAGTTTTAGTTGGGCTAAACTAACTGAGCAATCCAGAGGATCTAAAAGCATCCTTAAGTTCATATCCAGAATAACCATCTATTAATTGCAGAATAGAGGAGTAGATGTTTCGTGTGGAATTGGATAAGTTATATCCAACTTTACATAATATAAATTATAGGAATATTTAAATACCCATTAATCATTAACAATTGTTCATGTTTATTTAGCTGAAAATTAAATATCTTTCACCCTAATAAAATAAAGGGTTGCCAATATGAGAATAGTCATTGTTGAGGATGACGAAGTACTTTCGCTACTGTTATCAAAAATGATTGAGCGTCTTGAGCTCGAAGTTTTAGACGTTATTACCAAAGGCCGAGATGCCATCCAGCGCATTGAAACCTTAGCTCCAGATTTAGTCTTAATGGATATTATGCTCGAAGATGATGTGGATGGTATTGATGCCATGCTTGCTCTTCGTAGCAAAGATGTGCAGGTGCCCGTCATCTTTATCACCGGCAACTCTGATCCTCACAATCGAAAACGTGCGCAAGCCACCGACTTTGAAGACTATCTTATTAAGCCGATTGGTTTTGATGAGCTTAAAACCACTATTCACAGGATCACACAAAAAGAGTCCTGAATTTTAACTCAGAACTCTTTGATTACTTTTCTTTATAGGAGAAAACTAAGTATTACTTAGTTAACTGTTCCGATCTTCCTTCGCCAGTTTAAAAGAAACGGGTAAGCTATATTTAACCAATACGGGTTTTCCTCTTTGTTTCCCGGGTATAAATTTTGCTTTAGCCACGGCTTTCAAAGCTTCTTCGTCACAACCGCCGCCAATGCCTCGTACCACCACAGGGTTATTGACGTTGCCTTGCTCATCTATGATGAATTGAACTACAACACGGCCTTCAATCCCAGCCCTGCGCGCCAATTCAGGATACTCGATGTTCTTTTGTATAGAAGCGAGTCCACCTACTAATTCTGGCATTTGTTCCACAATAACGAAGATTTCTTGTTCTTCCTCTTCTTCTTCAAATTGTGGCGGTGGTGGAGGTAACTCAATTACATTATTATCAAGATTGAGCTCAGCATCCAATTCAATGATCTCATTTTCAATGATTTCATCGTTTGGAACCTCAACGGGCACTACGGGCCGTGGTGGCGGTGGTGCCTTTAACTCTTGTTTGGTTTGAACTATTTCTTCTATATATACTTCTTCCAAGCGATCAGATACCAATTTATCTTCCTGATCGGAAGTAGTAATGTTTAGCTTAAATGCTGAAATGAAGATTAGTAATGATAGGATAAAGCCTAACTCGAGCCGAATTAGATATCCTTTTTTCAAGTCGTTCTTGCGATCTATTATTTTTACCGGAACTCTCATAGTAACCTCCGATTTATTTAGGAGTTTACCTAACAGTAATCATAATTCGTGAAGATTGTATGAAACGCTTTTCTATATGTTTTGAGCACTTATTACAACCGGAAGGTCGCCCTTTAGAAGCTGAAAATTGAATTCCTTAAACCCCTCTACCTGCTCTCCATCGGCATGAGCTTTCACTGTTTTTTCTGGCGCGATTTTCAATCGATTGTGGACTTTATACTCATCAATCACTTTAGGATTGAATGAATAACCCATGGAAAGCTTTAGAAACTCAATAATCAATCGAAGCCGGCTTACATCCTTAACCACGATTAATTCGGCATGGCCATCCGTGATTTTTGATCGGGGTGAAATGGTGTACTTCCCTCCTTCAGTTTTGCCATTTGCAACGGCCACCATCCACACGCGGCGTTGAAGAACTTCCGAAGCTGTATTCCCAATATGCAAAGCTACTTCAAAAGGTTGTACAGATAACAGGGCTTTTAATCCCCCCACAAAGTAGCGTATAGATCCATTTTTGAACCTGCTTTTGGTTGCATAATAATTGGTAAGCCCATCAATCCCAATACCAAAGGTGTTTAGGAAATATCCCCAGTCACTTTTAATGACATCAATATTTTGCACCTGGTTTTCTTTCAGAATGCGAATATTATGGTGTATATCGTAGGTGAGTCCGATGTTTTTTGCGAAGTCGTTCCCACTGCCAAGCGGAATCACACCTAAAATGGCAGAAGTACCAATCAGGGCATTTGCAACCTGGTTCACCGTTCCGTCACCGCCACATGCAATCACGTAACCATGAATTTGCGCTTTCTCTGCCGCAATTTTCTGAATAGAATCATCTCTGCTCACATAAATAATTTCAGCATCCGGGAAAGCATCCAGCAGCAATTCAGCATTCTTCTTAAAATAATCCTCAGCCCGAAAAGCATTGGAGGCACCATTGATTAGAAAACAATATGTGCCGTTGCTGCTCAATCGAAGTGTTTTATATTCAGCGAAAAATGTCCTTTTTTATCTGACCGAAGCTTAATCTTGTCGATAATGGCATCTATAGATACCGTGCCTTGCACTTCTATAAAGCTCAATCCATTTCGTTCTACGCGCTTGATGGGTGTTCGTAAGCGCAATGGATCAATCACTACTAACAGTAGGCGTTCTTCTCCCTTAAAATAATGGTTTACAATTTTTTCGGCTTCCTTGCCTTCGAAAGTTAGCACTACTTCACTTTCATCATCCAGAACGGGATTAAAACAGTCGTTTTCCGACACTTTTATCCATTCTGATTTCTTTATAGCGGCGAATAATAAGTCTATATCCAAGGTATTTGTTTATTTATTTGTTATATGCGAAATGAATGAGAGCATCACCCTTATGTACTACCGGGCAATTATTTAACCCAATCACCATTCCATCTTTTGGTGCTGTTACGCGTGAGCTTAAATCTCCATAAGGATCTTTGATGGCTCCTAAAACTTGTCGTCTATTGAACTCTTCTCCCAGCTTTGCTTTCGAAATAAAAAGCCCCGCATTTTTGGTTCGAATCCACGTTGATTTATTAAAAATCTGCGTTCCATTTGGTTCTGGAGCTTCGCTAATCATTCCCAAATATTTCATTAATCTGTTCGCTGCATTTATTCCTTCTTCAATCCCGAATTCGTCATAACGCAATGATTCGCCGGTCTCAAATACCAAAATGGGTTTCCCCTTTTTATGAGCAGCGCTCCTAAATGATTTTGTGATAAGCGGTGAGTTCATCATAACCGGAGCTCCTAAGGCCGTAGCCAACTGCTTTGCTTTATTGTGCTTAAAGGAACACCGAACTTGTGGGTAGTTTGATCTGGCCGAACCACCGGTATGAAAATCAATCCCACAATCAATTTCAGGGATTACTTCGTTCATAAGCGTATATGCCAACAGCTTAGCCAAGGATCCACCTTTTGCTCCAGGAAAACTTCGGTTGATGTCTTTCCCATCCGGTAAACCGCGCACATTTTGTATAAACCCGTAGATATTTACGATTGGGATTGCGATTACCGTGCCTTTCTCCGGTACTACTTGCTCACTTTCAATCATGCGCCGTACAATCTCGATTCCGTTAATTTCATCACCATGAAGTCCACCGGTGAGTAATAAAACAGGGCCGTCTTTGGGGGCACGATATACCAATACGGGCAAATCGATGCTGGTATAAGTAGGTAAACGAGCAATGTTTAAGTTCACCACCTTTTGCTCGCCAAGCCCAATTTTCTGCTTGTTGATTGTTATAAAATCAGGCATTCTTTTTTACCTTTTTACGATGCGCAGGATTTTTCTTTTGATCTTCCACCGTCTTCTCCACGTATTTGATGATACTGGTTGCAATGTCATTTTTGGTTGTTTTCTCAATGCCCTCTAATCCGGGAGAAGAATTAACTTCCAAAATCAATGGTCCTCGTTCCGATTGTAACATATCAACTCCTGCAATCTGAAGATCCATAGCTTTGGCTGCGGTCAGTGCGGCCTCACGTTCTGCTTTAGATAATTTAATAAGAGATCCGGTTCCTCCCTGATGAAGATTGGAACGAAATTCCCCTTCATTTCCCTGCCGTTTCATAGCGCCTACTACCTTACCATCAACCACAAACGCACGGATATCAGCTCCTTTCGATTCTGATATAAATTCTTGTACAATCACGCGGGCTTTCATGGCATGAAAGGCTTCTATAATAGACTCAGCCCCTTTTTTAGTCTGACCAAGTACCACCCCATGTCCTTGAGTGCCTTCCAATAGCTTTACGATTAGCGGGGCCCCTCCCACCGATTCAACAATCTTTTTTATCTCCTTTGAGTAATTGGTGAAAACTGTTTTTGGCAATCCTAACCCAAAAGTAGCCAGCATCTGGAGACTGCGTAACTTATCGCGAGAACGAACCAGCGCCTGAGAATGCACGGCACTAAAAACATCCATCATCTCAAACTGCCGAACCACGGCAGCCCCATAAAAGGTAACCGAAGCACCGATTCGTGGAATGATCGTATCCAGATAGTCTATTTTTTTGCTTTTGAAATATACCTTTGGATTATCCTGCTCAATAACGATATCACATTTTAAATGATCAATAATTTCAATTTCGTGACCACGTGCTTCGGCAGCCTCCACCAGTCTTTTTGTTGAGTAAAGCGCTGCATTTCTGGAAAGAATTCCAATTTTCATAATTAAGACTCCTTGGTCTTTTTGCTGTTAGAAAGGTTTTTTCGCGTAACATCAACCAAAAAAGGACCCTTTTTTAAGAACTTGCGACCTATAAGTAGCGGATATTTCATAGCTGAACGATCAGTCAGAGAAAATTCAATAGTATATAAAGCTTTAAGGAAATTGATTTTAGTTCGTACAAAATATCGAAGTTCTATTTCGCCATTAGAGCTTTTCACTTCTCGTTGATCGTAAAGCGGCATCTCGAGCATTTGCTCACTGTAAGCCTCGTGGTCTGGATCAAGCATGTAAAAGCGAATCCATTTTTCATCGTTTTTAGTGAAATCTTCGATTTGATGACAGTGCAGACTCGATGTATAAGCTCCGGTATCAATTTTAGCTTCCAGATGATAGAATTCCCATTCCGGTAAACCTACCTGCTCAATACGCCCAATAATTTTCTGATTTGATGTGTTCATTTGTGACCAAAAATACATGTTTTATTACGCTAATAATATTCTCATCTAAAATTTGTTTAGCTCTTTCATTGATTCCTATCTTGTAAGCGAATTTAAAATTAAATAACACTATGAAAACCCTGAAAGCGACCTTTCTTTTATTACCCGTACTTTTTATTTCTTGTAGTACATCAAAAAATATCACCCAAATTAAAGAGCTTCCGGATGACCCAACTACTAAAGCCACGTTATGGGTTCAAAATGCGGCGGAATACACCTCTTTAAGTTACCAAGCCTACAACACGGCCACTCGCACTCTTGCTCTGCCGTTGGAAGACTCATACTGGACTGCTTCATTGAATCAAAAAGAATCGGATGATTATGCTTCTCTCCCACCGGCCATCATTTTGGATGTCGATGAAACGGTGTTAGACAACGCTCCTTTTCAGGCCCGAATGATTAAGCAAGGCACCGGATATAATATTGAAGACTGGAATGCCTGGTGTATGGAAGCTCAAGCTGAAGGAATTCCGGGTGCGGCTGAGTTTACCACTTATGCCGCCAGTAAAGGTGTTACCATCTTTTTTCTTACCAATCGAGAATATGAGGTTGAAGATGCTACGCGTAAAAATTTGATTGCTGAAGGGTTTCCGATTTCAACAAGCATGGATAACATCATGTCGAAAGGAGAAGAGCCCGGCTGGACTTCATCCAAGGTTGCACGACGTAAGCAGATTGAAGCTCATTATAGAGTGATTATGTTATTTGGGGATGATTTGAATGATTTCCTTCCAGCTAAAAACAGGAGTCAAAGTAAAAGAGATGCACTTGTTGAAGAAAATGCGGACTACTTTGGGCGACGTTGGTTTATTTTACCTAATCCTTTATATGGCTCATGGGAAAATGGACTTTATGATTATAAAGATGGTTTAAGTGAATCTGAAAAAAATGCGATGATTTACGAAAGATTGGATACGAAGAATTAAATTGATGCATCCATTCCCCACTCTCTTTGTAGATCTGGATATTGTTAGAGCCAACATTCAAAAAATGGCTCAAAAAGCAGAACATGCAGAGGTGGAATTCCGTCCGCATTTCAAAACACATCAATCAAAATCCATTGGTCGAATTTTTAGAGAATTTGGAGTGGATTGTATTACCGTTTCCTCTATTAAAATGGCCAAGTATTTTCTTGAAGATGGCTGGAAGGATATTACTATCGCATTCCCTGCCAATATATTAGCCGCGGAATATTACAATGATATAGCCTCCAAATGCTCGCTTAAAACATTAGTTATTTCCGAAGAAGTCATCAAAAAATTGGATGCACAATTAGAGCATAAGATGGGACTTTATATAGAGATTGATCCTAATTATGGCCGAAGTGGAATTCCTATTTCTAACACTCAGCAAATTAGATCGGTGGTTGAATGTATCGCAGAGTCTAAACATTTTTATGCAGCGGGTTTTTACTGTCATGCCGGACATTCTTACCAAGCAAGATCCAAAATGGAAATTCAAGCGGTTGCTGCTGAAGTATTGGATGCACTGGACGTATTAAAAAAGGAATTTCCTGATCTGCCCATCTGTTTTGGAGATACGCCCTGCTGTAGCGTGATGAATACGTTTGGCCCGGTTGACCAAATCAGCCCCGGTAACTTCGTTTTTTATGATTGGATGCAGGTTCAAATTGGCGCCTGCTCCCCGGATGAAATCGGCGTTTATATGGAATGTCCAATTATTGAAAAGTTTGATGATCGTCGCCAAGTGCTCATTCATGGCGGGGCGGTTCATTTTTCCAAAGAATCTATTCAAATAGGCCATAACCAGAGCTTTGGCCAACCTATACTCTCTCCTATTTCCCAAGATACTTATCTCAAAAACATCTCACAAGAACATGGGCTAATTCAATGTGGTGCAGAAGATTATCAATCATTAAGAATTGGTGATATCATACGCATCTACCCTATTCACTCCTGCCTCACGGCTGATCTTATGAGGAAATATTATACTAAGGATGGCCGGATTATGGATCACATGAAAGGCTGTTAATTGTTACTCCAACAAATTTAGTACTGGGGTTGTTTATTAGTCCGCCGACCAACCCAATACAAACCGCTTCCGATGGCGATAAATAAAGCCGTCATCCAGATAGAAGTAAAACTGACTTGAAACATCAGCCACAGGCAGGCCAAAATCCCTAAAGCAGGAATCAAATAGCCACCTTTTAGCGTGAAGCCCTTTTTACCCCGAAATCGTGGCCTAAGCACCGGCACCGCTGCACAGCTTATGATATACATGAAAAGGCGTGCAAGCACCGTCATGGCAGCAAGCACGGTAAAGGAACCCATCACGGCGCCAACAAAAGCAAATAACCCAAAAAAGAGAATGGAATTGGACGGTGTCAAAAAAGTTGGATGTACTTTCCCAAACCACTTTGGGAGCGAACCTTCGATAGAAAGTGCATACGTAAGTCGGGGAGTTGAGAACATATTCCCCACTAAATTGCCGGTAACGGAGGTCACCACACCAATCATGAGTATGATAGCCCCAATCGGGCCAAATAAAGATTCTGAGGCATCAAGCAAAGGAGATGCTGTGGAACCAAGATCAGGAACGGCTGCTTGCGCAATGAGTTGAACCAGGATATATAAAATAGTGACTGCCCCTATTCCCAATAATAAAGCCATGGGCATATCTCGTTCAGGCTTTTTCGTTTCACCGGCCGGAACCACCGCGCCTTCAAATCCCACAAAAGCATAAATAAGTAGTAAAGTGGCGGCGCCTAAATCACCAACCGGAGGCACGGGTGTTTCAAAAGTTGGAGTTACCTGCGAGCCGAGCATGATAAGTCCACCAAAAACCAATAAGATTAATACCGAGAATTTAATCACCGTAAAAACGGCCAGGGAACGAATGGACTCGACGGAACCAAGTATATTCAA
>JBDNFJ010000069.1:0-4258 GCA_041689895.1 Gracilimonas sp.
CTCCATCGAGTATCACTTAGAGCATATTCTAAATTTCTTTGATCACCGAAATACGAATGCGTTTGCGGAATCATTCAACGCAAAAATAAAACTCTTCCGGGCTAATTGTAGAGGAGTAAAAGATACCTCCTTTTTCCAGTTTAGAATCGCTACCCTTTTTGCATAGCTCCCCATATAAATGACGTTGACCCGTTTTCGTCCCAGCAAGATTTTGCCCCTCCGTTATAATTAGCTGAGATAATAAAGCCGGCTAAGGTTTTCGTATTATAACTGATGGTAGAGGTCTGATCTTCCGAAGCATCAAAATATACCACCGATTTTGTGGTGCCATCAAAATGGTAGGTAATCGTATCACCCCGATTATTATTTCGATCGCTTGTAACCTCAAAATCAACCGAGGTAGAATTCTCTCCCGCTTCCCAATTGACATCAGAGAGTTCGCTCCCATTTTGGGGATTATAATACGTCCATGTTCCCATGGTTCCATCAAAATTTGAGGTGCCGCTAAAGAACAGTTGATCTTGGATTTCGGCAGCCGAACTGCTTACAAAAAAGTTCCAATCAACGTGTTGCGAAGTTTCTACGGTTGCAACCAAACGAATACTGAAATTCTGTCCACTGGCAGCTGAACTGTACTTCCACTCAAATTCAGAATCGTTGATAGCGTCTGCGGTTTGATCCTGTGCGGCAGTAATCAGCGCTCTGGGTATGGCAAGATTCGCTTCCAGAATAATCTTTGCTACACCTGCAGCCAAAACAGCCGTATTGAAGTTTGATTCGGCTCGTTTTGCTACGGTTTTGTTTGAAGCAGATTCCATTTCCGAGATATCCACGCTCATAGATGCAGAAGATGGAAGCTATGGTGGTTCATTATGCTCGTCATTAGTACAAGAAAAAAGAAATAATGAACCCTGAGTTCAAGTAATAAGTGCAACACGACGAACTAACCCCGAGGGGTGAGCCCCTCAGGGTTTTTGGCCAAGCGGCTTATATTCGTGTTACTATGCAAAAATACAAACAACTTGACCTTAAACGCCGTCATAAGATAAAAGCACTGCTCGATGCAGGCCACTCACAAACTAAAATCGATGTACCCTGATTATTTCTCTTCAAATACTTTTTTACCGGCCACCCAGGTTTCAAGCACATTTACTTTCCAGATATCACGAACGGGCATTTCAAAATAATCTTGGTCCGTGATAATGAAATCAGCCCATTTCCCGGGTTCTAAAGAGCCCAGTATATCTTCTTGGTGTGCCGCAAAAGCAGCATCAATTGTGAAGGCTCTAAAAGCCTGTTCACGTGTCAGTTTCTCTTCGGGATACCAACCGCCCGGAGGATTCCCCTCATGATCTTGGCGGGTAACGGCAGAGTATAAGCCAAAAAATGGGTTGCTACTCTCTATAGGAAAATCTGAACCTGCGGCAATAATGGTTCCCTGCTCTAAATACTTCTGCCAAGCGTAGGCACCTTTCATACGCTCCGAGCCAATCCTGTCTTCTGCCATATTTTTATCGCTGGTTGCATGGGTAGGTTGCATAGAAGCAATCAGGTTTAACTCTTTGAATCTTGGAATATCTTCCACCGAAACGATTTGCGCGTGTTCTATACGATTGCGTAATCCTTGATCTCCAAGTTCATTCTTAGCATTCTCAAAAGCATTTAAAATCACTCGGTTTGCCCGATCGCCAATGGCGTGAACATTGGTTTGATATCCTGCAGAAGTAGTTTTCAAAATCACACGATTAAATTCATCTTGATCGGCAAACAAAAGGCCTTTATTGCAGGGATCATCGGAATAAGGTTCCAACATAGCCGCACCACGACTCCCCAACGCACCATCAGCATATAATTTCACGCTACTTAAAGCCAGTAAATCGTTTGCATAGGAATTAATAGGCCCATTTTTAGAAAGCTCATCAAAAGTTTTTCCACCCCCGCCAATCATAGCATATACTCTGGTTGTCATTTTACCCTGATCGGCAAACTGTTTATATAACTCCCAAGTTCGGGTTGAAATTCCGGCATCATGCACCGATGTAAGCCCTACACTTGTCAGCTGGTCCAAGGCTTTTTGCAAAGCTATCTTTTGTTCTTCTTTGGTATGCTCGGGCACAATCTGGTTTATGTAGGTTTGAGCACCATCCACAAAAACTCCCGTTGCATTTCCTGCACGATCACGGATAATTTTACCGCCTTCTGGGTCTCGTGTTTCTTTACTGATATTGGCCATTTCCATGGCTTTGCTATTTCCCCAGCCAGCGTGCCCATCTATGCGCGATAACCAGACCGGACGATCGGGTACCGCTTTATCTAAATCAGCTGCAGTTGGAAATTCATTTTCGGGCCATAAGGTTTGATTCCAGCCACGTCCTTGAATCCACTTAAGATCCGGGTTGGCTTCTGCATACGCTTTTATGGTATCCAGTGTAGCATCCAGCGTTTTAATTCCGGTAACGTTCACGTTCATTTCCTGATAACCCAAACCCATTACGTGACCATGCGCATCGGTTAGTCCCGGCATCAGCGTTTTGCCTTCCAAATCAATCACTTTTGTTCCCGAAAATTCTTCAGCCAGTTCATCACCCCCAACTGCTTTCACTTTTCCGTTCTCAATCACCATGGTGCTGAATGTGATTAAGGAATCATTCGAAAATGTGTACCCGTTCGCATGTACAAACGTTTTAACATTCGAATTACTTGTGCATGCCGAAATGGCAAGGACTGTAGCAAAAATTATCGTACGTAGCTTATTCATGTATTTTCGTTGATTTGGATTTGCTGAATATAAGAAATGAACAGCCTTTTGATAAGGATTTCCCCAGATCTCTTCTAATGAATATTAAGCTTGTATAATTTTTCTATTAAAACTATTTAAACTCCTGTTAATTCATTTAATTTGGCGGAATTCAAGGCCCAAAATACTCCTCATTGCGTCATCTATATTCGATATTCTTATTATGTACTCTGTTTTTATTTGGCTTTTCAGGCCAAGTAACAGCGCAGCAAACGAACGTCGATAGCCTTAAAGAAGTGCTGCGTTTCGATTCTCTGAACAAGTTGCCCAAGGCGGATACCTTAACCATTAATACCCTTATACAGCTTTCTACGGCATACCGGCTTACTAATCTGGATAGTACCATGCGATACGCTAAACTCGCCGCCAAGAAATCTACGGAACACCATTTTACCAAAGGCCTGTTAGAAAGCCAGTATCTCATATTAACGGTTTACTTTAATCGAGGAGAATATCAGCAGGTGTACGACATCGCTCAATCTGCCTTAGAAAAACCGGAAACGGTCGGTTATCCCCAGCAACTCGCGTTAATGAACCAGCTTGTTGGCGTATCGTATGCTTCTCAGGGAAATTATCAGCAGGGATTGGAATACTTCTTGAGAGCCAAAGAGCTTTTTGGAGAACTGGATAATGATATTCGCATCTTTCAAAACCTAAATAATATAGGCGTTTGCTATCTTAAACTGGAAGATTACCCCGAAGCATTGGATATCTTCCTTAAGCTGGATGCTCTTCACACCTTAGATGCTACTACCATTTCCATCCCCGTCAATCTCGGTTTTATATATTATGAATTAAAGGAATATGACAAGGCCGAAGCGCAACTAATGCGGGTTTTAAATTTTGATGGGGCGGCCTATGATAAGCGCTCGGTAGGACTTACTACTTTTAAATTGGGTGACATTGCACTTCAAAGAAAGAAATATTTAAAAGCGTTGGCGTACTTTAATCGCTCTATTAAAATTTATGAGGGTTTCCATAATGAGTTAGAAAAAATTCAATCTCTGAATGGCATCGCACTAACTTATTTGGAAATGAATGAGCTTGATGAAGCCTTAGATTATGCCGAGAAAGCCTTCGGCATTGCTCACACAAACGATGCTCTTCCCGAAGAACAGCGCTCTGCTGAAACACTATACAGAGTATATAAAGTCCAAAAAAAGTATCAGGAATCGCTCTCTTATCTGGAATTATCTACCTCTCTTTCCAACAGTTTAAAGAACAAAAAAATAAGTCGCGAAGTGGGTGCATTGGAAGCAGAATATAAATTTAAAGATCAGGATTTGAAGTTTCGTGAAGCCCAACAACGCGAAAATCTAAAAAATACTGAACTGATCGCCAATCAACACATTATTATTCTTGTAAGCCTGGCCCTTTTGATAATCGTGCTAACCGTGGCCATTCTTCAGTATCGAAATTCAGCCACTCGTAAAAGAGCAAATAAATTGCTTCAGGAAAAGA
>JBDNFJ010000070.1:0-2808 GCA_041689895.1 Gracilimonas sp.
GATCCCTCGCATAACTTATTGAGTTTTGGTGAGGAAGCTTCGGGATCCCATACGGTTTTACGTAAAGAACTGATTGGCGTGCTGCTGACTCAAATAGATGGAAATATGATGCTTGAAGATCATGAACACTTTAGTAGCCTCTGCATCACGTTTCCTAAAAAAGAAGTTAAAGGTCCCCATAGTGCCTTGTAAAACTAAAAGCGGAACATGAAAAACACTACCGAATATGTTGTGGATTCTCCTCTGCCAGAGAATGAAAAATTTAAGCTCCTTTTCAGCAACCTGATTTCCAACGCACTTAAATTTAGTGTGAGTGAGGATAAAATTACGCTTTTGGCTAAGGATTGTTTGTTAAGAATAAAAAGAATCAACGCAAAAGGGATCGGGGCAGGATTAGACTTACCTATTGTAAAACAATTTATCCGGCTACATAATGGAAAAATGACTGTAGAAATTAAAGAAGGCGAAGGCACAACTTTTCATGTATTTATCCCCGAACAAGAATAGCCGAAAGCGCTAAGCATTTCATTTGTACCCCAAAAACCCAAGAGTCGCACCCTGATACGGTGTGGCTCTTTTTTATTGGATATCTGTGGCAGAGATAACTCCCACAAGCTCTATTCGCAAGCTACACGGCAGTAGAAAGCCAGGTAGTACTCTCCAACATTGCTTGCATGATTAGATACCGTTCACGAATTAGATGGAAGATATTGGGTTCTCTTTTCGTTATCCTAACCCTTGATGGCCGCAAACCACTGGCCGTAACAAGCTAAAGACTCCCCAAGAGTTATCTTAAACATCCGCGTTCTAAGATTAGCCGTACCTTTTCTACTTATCGATAAACTGAACTAGTTTTTGCTCAATATCTGCCGGGTTAAAAGGCTTGGTAACAAAGGCATTCATCCCCGAAGCATATACTTTTTCACGAACTTCCGTTAATGCAGCGGCCGTGAGTGCGATAATGGGAATTTTGCGCTTATACGGATCATCCAGTTTGCGGATATTCTCAGAGGCTTCATAGCCATCCATCTTCGGCATTTGAAGATCCATCAACACTACGTCATAATTACTTTCTTTGATAGCTTCAACCACTTCTTCCCCGTTATCTACCACTTTCATTTCCACATTCCAGCGTTCAAGAAAGCGCATCATCACTTTTTGATTCACAATATTATCTTCAGCTAATAGCACCTTCAGTCCTCTCAAGCTTTTTGACAAATCTTCTTCTCTAACCACCGCTTTCGCTTCGTTGGTAGATTCACCTATGCCAAAAGTCAGCTCTACGTAGAAGGTGCTGCCACTTCCCTCTTCACTCTCAACCGATACCCTGAAGCTCCGCCAGCTGCTTGCTGATGGTAAGGCCAAGCCCGGTGCCACCAAACAAACGCTTGGTAGTTTGGCTAGCCTGAGTAAAACTTTCAAAAATAGTATCTACGCGATCTTTTTCAATTCCAATACCGGTATCGGAGATAGCAAATTGTATTCGAAGAACTTCATCCAAATCTTCAACCAGCGTAATTTTCATTTGAACTTCCCCTTCTTCCGTAAACTTTAAGGCGTTACTAAATAGGTTATTCAAAATCTGGGTTAAGCGGGCGGGGTCACCAATTAATACGTTTGGAAT
This sequence comes from Gracilimonas sp., assembly GCA_041689895.1. Lineage (GTDB taxonomy): Bacteria > Bacteroidota > Rhodothermia > Balneolales > Balneolaceae > Gracilimonas. Next base: position 1,625 of record JBDNFJ010000070.1, read on the forward strand.
TCCCTCCTCAATATGAATATCCAGCTTTATACCCTTGTTTTTTGCGGTGACTTTGAAGCTTTCCAGAATCACGCGCACTAATTTATCCAGTTCAAACTCAATGCTTTCAAACTCGATTTTCCCGGCTTCAATTTTTGAGAAATCAAGTACGTCGTCGATGAGCGAAAGCAAAGTCTTGCCCGAAAAATCAAGAATATTTATAGGTTCAATCTGATCCTTCCGCGGACTGTCTTGTTTTAGCAAGTGGGTCATTCCCAAAATGGCGTTCATCGGAGTTCGTATCTCATGACTCATCGTAGCCAGGAATTCTGATTTGGCCTTAGTGCTTTTGGCCAGCTCGTCGGTTGCAACTTCCAACTGCTGGATGTACGTCTCTAATTTTTCTTGCTTAAAGTTGAGCTCCTTATTTAGCACCTTTTCTTTTTGAAGCAGTTCCAGCGTTTGATGCTCGGCATCTTCTTTAAATTGCGAAAATGTATTAAAAATAAGCCAAGTAGTTACAAAAGAGCCTGTAAGAACGCTCCATCGCACCAAAGAAAAGCCATCTTCCGAAATACTGATGCGATCAAAAATAATGTAATCAAGAATGAAGTAGGAAAGAATTGAAAGCAGGATCCCAACATTCCGTAAGTGAACCTGTTTGTTCTCAAAAAGCAGAATAGCTAAACCCATAGCAGGTATAAAAAAGGCCTGGATCATGGCATCGTTGCCGAAAACGGCACTCAAAATAACGATACCCGTATCAACATAGGCAATCAGCAATACCTTGGCGGCCGTCTCAAACCCCTGGCGCGCAAGTAACGGTATCAACAAAAAAGCTACTGCTTCAGATAGGAAGAACCACGTCAACGAAACCGATTCATTGATCTGAAAAGCAATCAAAAATAGAATAGATACTCCGACAAGGAAAAAAGAAACGGAATTTAAAACGGTCATTCCTGCCCTTTTACCAACTATTCCATCTTCCGCTCGTAGGTCTTTTCCCAAAGCTATATTAGAGATGCCGGTGAGAGAGAATTTAGTGCTCAAATCCATTATTAGTCCCCGTTAGGAACCTAATTAAGTAAATTATTCCGTGCCGTACAATTAGATTACAATAAAGTTTCCTGAGATTTGAATGCCATTGCATAAATCTTCATTTGTTTTACCATAGCAGCTAAGCCGTTTGCCCGCGAGGGAGATAA
>JBDNFJ010000071.1:0-3211 GCA_041689895.1 Gracilimonas sp.
AAGCTCGTCTAAGGTAGCGGCCAGTTCCCGAACAATCGCAGGATCATAATCTCCAATTTGCAGGCTTAATACATCAAAATCTGAAAAAACAGACTGTAGAATTGGGAGCTGAGTAAACAGACTCATATCAGTATGAAATCCCTCATCAGCAACAAAAAAATCGTCCTCTTCATCACAAAATTCATTCCGCAGATAATCATTCGCCCGCACTTCCCCAAAACGAGTTTCAAAAGTTTTATTGGAAGGCATGGCCAGCTTTTTCTGTAAATGACCGGTATAGGATTCAATCACTACAATGGTATCAAATTGCTGATTTGCCACCGTTTTATAGGTCGTAAATAATTCATCAAAATTAGTTTCCTTAATCACATTGGGCACAAAAAGCATCCGAACATGTTCGGCATTTGTTTTTAAGTGCTTGGCATTTTGGATATGCGCTTGAATTTGTTGCTTAGTAAGGTTTTTTACAGCCATGATGATATTTGGTGTATTAGGTAGTTATACTAAAAAAGCTCGGAGACACCTTTCCTCTACCTAAAAAGGAATGGTATTTCCGAGCTTTTATGAATTGAATCAACAATGTATGCTTTAATAAGCTAAGGCTATCTGATGATCTAATTGCCTAAAACTACAAATTTCAAACCTTCTTTCATCGTTAAATCTTACAGAAAAACGGTTCTCTTTATTTTTTTTGATGGTGAGATCATTCAGGTTGGTTCTGAGTCCGGTTCCCAAACATTTAACCGCCGCTTCTTTTATAGTCCATAAGACAATAGCAGATTCCTCTCCTACTACTAAGCGTTCTTCTTCATTTAAAATTCTGGTTACGACCGCTGGATTTATTTCCCTTGCTACACTTTCTACATCTAAACCAATATCCGTTTCTAACGAAAGTGCGCAAAATACTTTTTGAGCCGTATGAGAGAAACTAACATGTACTCGTTGATTTCGAGTTAGTGCAAATGGTTTTCCGGAGGTTTCCTTCTTAAGCTCAGTATCACTGTCTAATTCCAATTCGCGAAGCAGCCAATGAAACAAACGGCGTGCCGTTAGAAATTCTGCTTTACGGCTGGGATTAGAAAAGCTTTCATATTCTACTTTTTCGTGCGAGGTAAGCAACTCGGTGTGGGTGTCTTCAGTAATAATGGCGGAGCCCAGTACCACCGACTCGGGCCAAAATATAATCTGTGAAGTATCCAGTTTTTCCATGGCTCAAAAGTAGGAATTTATATGGAATAGAAGGAATGCTAAGTTAAAGGAGAAGAAAGAGGTCTTATAAAACCGAGACTTTGCAGCAAACATAGGCAGACAAGGGGTTGCAACCCCTTGTCATAGAGCGGAAAAACGTCTTCTAAGGCGAGAACCTGCGAGCGTCCAAAAGCCCTCGTGGCCTTCGGGATAAGATGCAAATACCATAACAAGAGCTTAAATAATTCTTCAACCAGTGTTTGCAAGCACCTGATTTTGTTAATGTGCCTTTGTTATTAGGGAAGCAACAAAAGAGAAGCAAAAAATGGCGGAGAGGAAGGGATTCGAACCCTTGGTACCCCGTAAGGGGCACACTCGCTTTCCAGGCGAGCCCGTTCGACCGCTCTGGCACCTCTCCGTTTAAAATAGATGATAGATAGCCCATCGAAGGGCGCCTAAGATAGAAGTATTTGCTTCTTATTTCAACGAATTAAAAACCAATATTGAAACTATTTTCAACATACGTTTTTACAGGCTTTCCGTCATCTTTTGCAGGTCTGAATTTCCATTTCAACGCCGCTTCCAAGGTAGCGTCCATCAGTCCATATCCTATTTTATCTACTATTTTATAGGTATTACCATTATACAATCGAATCTGGGAAATGAAAGCATCTTCTACTTCCCCTTTGGTGCCTACCAAAAAAGTAACGATAATTCGAGCTTTCACATTTTCGCGCTTGGCTGCCTCGGGTATAGTGGGTTCTACAATGCGGACTAATCCCGGCGGGTGTTCGGGGCTGCCCACAAGTTCTCCTTCGCCTCCTATTTTCGAGAGTCCTTCTTCCCCGCTGGCATCAAATTTAGAGAGAATATCATCAAAATCAGGAAAGTCGATTTCTTGCTCTATGATTTGATCGTTAGGAACGGGAACCGGCACGCGAGGTTTTGGCGGAGCTGCGGGAGCCGTCGTTTGTTTGGTGATGATAGAATTCTCCACATAAATCACTTCTTCAGAGAACGGATCGGGGAATTCTCGATGCTCAGGAACCTGAGCCGGCCAACATTTGATCACCATCAAAATCAATAATTCGGCACATATCAGCGACAGCATGAAGCGGTGTTCATGTTCAAGCTCACCGTAGTATATATCACGAATTTTATTGATCAAGTATTTTTGAGTTCCATTAGGTGATGTTCCATAACCGCGTGCGTATGGTCTTTCAGAGCCTGCATGCCCTTAAACTGCGTGGTGTCAATAACATCTAACACCTTCAATTTAAAAGTAGCTCTGGGCTCTAACTTCTTTGAGCCGGGAGGCATGGCTTTATAACCGCCGTCAATAACTATTGGCTGCAATTTAAAGCCATATTCCTGCGAAAGTAGAAAGGGCCCATTTTTGAACGTTTTCAACTTACCATCTAATGTGCGAGTACCTTCGGGAAATATCATCACCGGAACTAAATCTTTAAGTGGCTTTACTAAATTTTCCAGTTTTTTGATGGCCGTTTTACTGGAGCGGTTGATGATGAGATGTCCGGTTAACCAAACCAACCAGCCCATCACCGGAATGTACGTCAGGCTTCTTTTAGCCACCCATTTCATTTTCCATGGGAGATGATAGACGAGTGCCATATCCAAAAAGCTTTGATGGTTCGACACAAATACGGTGGATTCTGAAGGATCAAATTTATCCAGACCCTGCATTTCTATTTTCCAGCCCGGACTGGCTTTCATCATACACCTTGCCATAATGGAAAGGGCGAAATTCGGAGCCTTTCGGTATTTATCGAATGGAAATGTGAGTATAAAAACAAGGGAGATAATCACAAAAAAGATCAGAAATAAAAGACCGAAATAAGCAAATACGAACACACTGAACAACGATTTCATCATTTTTCTTTTAGGCTTAGCAGTGCTTTTCGAACAAAGCCGTTATTATCCTTTAATAACTTTTTAGAAGCTATTACATCCAAGTTTCCCAAAGCCATAAGTAAAGCTGTTTTTACGTGTCCGTTGGCTTCAT
>JBDNFJ010000072.1:0-1473 GCA_041689895.1 Gracilimonas sp.
TTTCATCTCAAATTAATCATCAAATCTGTAGAGAAAATGGATTTAGAAGCTGATGGTGACCGTTATCCCTTTATCCGGATTATTTTCCGCATTGTATTCAAAACCGTGGAGTTCACAAATGCTTTTCACGATGGATAGGCCCAGGCCGGAACTTGCATTATTTTTTATTGAGAAGCTGGTCCCTTTTTTCAAAGCGGTCAAACACTTTTTCTATCAACTCTTGAGGAATGCCGGGGCCTTCATCACTAACTAAAAATAAAGCCTGTGCTGAATCATTATGCTTTGCAGAAACCAATATTTTTCCGCCTTTCGGAGAAAATTTTATAGCATTCTGAATGATGTTATAGATGGCCGAATGTATTAGCTCACGATTCCCGGTTAGCTTTATCTTTGGGAAAAGGTCTTTTTCAACTTTTAGATTTTTGATCTCAATAAAATCACGGAGCTCATTCAGCGCTTGTTCGGCTATCTCAGAAATATAAACTTCATCCTCCATCTCAAATTGCTTGTTTTCAACACGGCTAATCAGAAGCAGAGCGTTGCTTAAGCGGGTAAGGCGGACGGTAGTTTGTTGGATCTCATTCAACCGCTCGATGGTACTTCTGCTAAGATCGTCTGAGTTGGATAGCAGTTTTTCCGTTTTTTGACGAATGATGGAAAGAGGGGTTAGTAATTCATGAGAAGCGTTTTGAATAAAAGTTTTCTGATCCTCAAAGGAGGACTTGATTTGCGAGAGCATGGAATTAATAGCCGTATTAAGTACTCTAATCTCGTATGTATTAGGTTCAGGTAAAGGCTCCCCAACTTCGGTGGGCGATGAAATTTTCTCAAGCCGCTCGATGGTATCATAAAATGGGGCAAGAATTCTTCCGAAGGCATATTGATTGACGACGTACAGCAATATCACCCAAATAAAAAGTGCCGCCAGTACACTTATTAACACCTTCATGCTAATCTTGTCCCAGGCAGCCACTTCCTCATAAACCTTAAGCAAATAGTGATTACCGTTAACTATAACCGTTGTTTCCAGCTTGCGAAATGATTCGGTAAGGTGAGAACTATCGGCATAACGTATCGTATCAATGGTACTAAAATTGTTGGAATAACGGGGAATAGCCCCCGTATAATTTGTGATCTCAGCCCATTCATTGGAACCCCAGCCTCCTACTTCCTGTAATTCCCCAAGGCTTTCGGGCTCTCTTGTTAATTGATTTTGAATATCAGCTTTATGCTGCATTAGGTGATAATCCAATTCATCATAAATGGTAGAGCTAACCACGTAAAACATGCCAAATCCAGTTACAATCAACATAAAAAGGGATAGCACCGAATTGCTGAGCAGAATTTTATTATTGAGCTTCATGTGCGTTCAATTTATAGCCAACTCCATATACCGTTTCAATTAGATCTTGAGCGCCGGCTTCCGTTAGCTTTTTTCGAATATTTTTCATGTGTGAATTAATAAAATCCAAA
>JBDNFJ010000073.1:0-10616 GCA_041689895.1 Gracilimonas sp.
ATGATTAAGGGAGTAAATATGATTAAAAAAGTAAATTTTATGAAATTTTTCCTGACCTTTTGTGTCTTTATCAATACAACTGGTTTAGCATTTGCTCAAACCGAATCAGAATTTTTAGAAGCTGTCGAAGCACAAATTGCCAGCCAAATATTACAAGAGACAGAATATGAATATTATGTATCTGCATATACCCAAAAATTTAATCCAACCTTAGAGCTCGGTTTTTATGATTCCTATAATACTCTGGAAGAATCTTACGTATTTATTGCTATGGCTCCTGTGCAAGACAATGGAGTCAGCCCGAAAGGTTTCATAGGGATCTTTCGCGACGGCAATATTCTATGGAAATCTGAAAAGAGAATAAAGACGAGTTATACAGTACATGCACAACTATTTGGTGTTTTAGATTTAAATAACGATGGAAAAATTGATCTTATAACCCAGTGGTATCAAGGAATGCGTGGTGGTAATACAGACCTTTGGATTTACTCTTGGGATGGCTCGGCGGGTGAGTTGATAAGTGATGCTGAAGAAGGTGAATCCCGAATTCAGGTACAAGATTACACCTTAGAGATAGTGGATTTTGAATCTGACGGTGTGAAAGAAATAATTGGGACTAACTGGTCTGATGAACCCATTGTTTACAGTTGGAACGGGCAGTTATATCTGAATCAAAATAAGGTTAAACCTAATTTATTACCAAGAGATGGGGTAGAGATTGATCTAAGCTCAAAGATTTCTTTAAATAATGGTCTTTTTGAATATTCATATTCATTGAGGAATCAAATCACTAGTACCCTTTCTCTTGAAGATTTTTATCTGGAAAAATATTCGGATAATATTTTTAAAGTAATTAAGCCTTCTAATTGGGATTTTTTTTCAAATGTTGGCTACAATTTAATACGGTGGCATGTTGATCCCGTACTAACCTATCACCGTGAGGCTCTGGTGGAACCTGGAATCACTGAAGATTCTCTCAAGTTTTCTTCTAATGATTTTCCTAAAATTGTTAAATTTTATACTCAAGGTAACAACGGTGACTTAGACTTTGGTACAGAGAACTTATTTAAAAATTCCTTCTCCGGTTATACTCTTGGTCCCTGGCTTCCTGAATCTTCCATAAGCCTCCAAGGTTTCACCGATACCCTTCAAACTTTTCGCTCTCGTGCCTGTGAAGAACTCGACTGGGCAAACGATACGGTTGTTTGCAATCAACTTGAAGGACACTTAAATGACATTGAGAATGCTCTTACAACCCAAGATACCTTACAAGCAGCAATAGCCCTTCAAGATTTTATAGATCTGGTTCAAGCCGAACAAAATGAGAGCCTAACTAGCGAGGGATTCGCCCTGCTCTATTATAATGCGCGGTATCTGGCTACCAAGCTTCCGGAACCCAGCTCATCTTCTGGTTCTGGCATAACCTGTGGATGCGAAAACCCAGTCACACAAAGCTCTGGCACTATCACCATTCAAAATGGAGATACTCAATGCTTGAATACTTCTTTTAGTGGCTCTGTATTTTTCGAGTCTGGCGGCGCACTGAATGTATGTAGCGTCGCAAACCTCCAAAACATCTACGGCAATCAACCTGGGCAAATTAACGTGAGCGAGACTGGGGATGTGAGTGTGGGAAACTGGAATAACAACTACGCTGAAGACCGTTTCACTAACTGGGGAATGACCACTTTTAACAATTGGACTACGGTTAACAATGGTACTTTAACTAATTACGGTGAAATAGAAGTTAACGGTGGATTGAACCAAAATAACGGTTCAATTACTAACCACGGTCAGCTTTCTGTTTCTAACGCCTTGAACATCAACACCACGGGCAGCACTAATTCCGGTTTTCTTTCAGTCGGCGGCCGTTTCACCATCAACAATGGTAGCTTCGATAACGAATGCCGTATGCAAGCGAGCTCCATCATGCTTAATGGTTTGCTCCAAAGTGCGCCAGCCTCATCCATTTCTACCAACGGAATGCTAACCATTAATTCTAATGGGGAACTTACCTTAGGAGGAAATAAAGCAATGCTTTCGGTGGGTGGCGCAATGCTAAACGGAAAAATACATTCCATCGATGAGAACCTATTCGTATCTCAAAATACAGTTAACTTTAATTCAGGAGCAGTCATCAACTCTACGGGTCAGCCGTTATATGTAGTAGCACCTAACTTCAACAACCTATCTCAAAATTTTACAGTGGGTGACGGTTCATTAGTTGTTATGCCTGCCACCTCTTGCAATCCCCAAGGATATAATACCGGAAACTAAACTGAGGTTACTTATGAATATTCTCAAAAATATGTATTCATGGAAAAAAGCTTTATTTCTGACGTTCTTTTGTTTAGTGAACCAAATTTCAGTTCAGGCTCAAGTATATGATATCCCCTTTGGTAGTAAAGGAAACATCCTTCAACTGGAAGTTATAAACGCAGGCCACCAAGCTGGGTCAAACCTAAAGGTAGTGGCAACCAATATCCCGGACTGGATTCAACTAAACCATAATTCGGTTTTCCTTAAAAGCCTCTCCCCAGATCAATCCCAAACCGTTAACTTTACTTTTGACGCCACTAAAGAAGCCATAGTTGGAAAAACAGCTACCCTCAGCTTTAAGATTTTAGAACATGGAAAGGAAATTGGCAACCGCACATTCTCTTTACGAAGCGAAGCCCCCGCCGTCTTTAAGTTGTTCAATAATTACCCAAACCCGTTTAACCCTGCTACCACGATTTCCTATCAACTCCCAGAAATTATGAATGTTAACATTATGATTTACAATATTTTGGGACAGCGTATAGCTACCTTAGTGAATGAAAATCAAAAACCAGGTAATTATCAATTTAAATGGGACGCCTCACGACAGTCAAGCGGGATGTATTTGTATCGGTTTCAGGGAACAGCTAAAAGTGGAAAAACGTATGTTGATGAACAGAAAATGCTGCTCATAAAATAGATTTCTATTTTAACTTGTCCGGGTTCAAGTAAAAAGCATAGCAACTATCTAAATTATAGATCTTCTAATCCAGAAGCTATTCTTTAGATTCTTCTCCTGCAAACTCGCCAAATGTTTGGCCTATGTATGCATCGGTTCCTACATAATCAAGGATTTGTAGGTAGGGCTCTTCCGGAATAAAACCGGGCTGACCGGCAATGATTTCACCTTCCGGACCAATGAAAATAAAGGTAGGGGTTCCGGTCACTCTCATAGCTCGGGCAAATTCGACTTGGGTCATTTTATTTCCCCTGAAGGTAAGAGAATCCTGCGATTCAATATCAATCCAAACCGGGTAGAAATGCTCGGCTGTTTTCTCTTGTACTTTTTTTAAGGAAAAAACCTCTTTTTCCATTTTCTTACAGTAGGTGCACCAAGTGGCATTCGCATAAACCAGCACTTTTTTATTATTCTCGGACGCCAGATTTTGAGCCTCCTCCATCGACTTCCACTCGTACAGATCCTTTACTCCCTCGTTTTGCGCACATGCGGTTGCGGTGAGGAATATCAGACAAAAACTAAATAATGTGTATTTAATCATGATTTTAAAAAATGGGTAAGAAGGTGGAGTTATCAAACGGCTACAATTGAATAATCGTTGCCCTCTACTTGGTATTTTATGCTTGATGAATGATCCCAATATAACCAATCTTTTCCTTTTTTTATGTAAAGGAAGGTTTTGTAAAGCTGATCTTTTGGCTCAATCTTCTATATATTTTTTGATCTTCATCATTATCATAGACGTTAACTAAAACTGTCTCCCGTTAGTTTTTCTGGCGATAGCTTTCATTCATACTTATGAAATTTAGCTTATAAACCATCACTTTGGGATCGCCATCTTCTCTTTCAGCAACATACGCAGTACCCTGCTTTACTGCCTTTATTATCCTATTTGCAGGCCATTTGAATTTTGCCAGTAAGTCCCCCCTTTTGGTAAGCACCCGCCATTCATACATTTCCTTATTTGCTTCTATAGTGGCTAACCAGATTCGTTCTTCATCATCTACAAAAAAATGAGCTATAGCCGGATGCGTTATAGGAAGGTCATTACCCAGAACTCTTTTTGTTTCGGGAATGATATTCAGAACGTGATAAACATTGGGGTAATCCATTTCACCGCTTATCCTTTTATTTTTATATGGATAATAGATTCCTCTTTTATAGTTCCCAGATGAGTCTAATACTTTAATAGCGATGCTTCCCGTCCAAGCATAATACATTCTATCTGATGGTGATAATGAAAATATAGTTGTTCGATGAAAAGGAACAGGAGGGTAAGATGTGCCAGACAGCGTCTGCACTTTATAGTAGCTCTTCCATTTTGTAACTGTAAATTCATCTTTTTCTACTATTCCTGAACCATCCATGAAAAAGTAATGCATATATCTTTCAGTAATACCTGTGTTCGAGAGCTTCCTTATTTCTTTCATGCCAATAATTAACGAGCCATCTTTTTTGACTGCAAACTCTCCCAAACCTCTTTTTCCTGATACTTGTGGAATTATCAGCTCACCTTCCAGCGCAAATGAATCTAAATTAAAAACACTTATCCGGGAAAGATTTGCATCATACACATAAAGTCTATTATTGCGGATCTTGAAATTGTGAATCGTTTGAAATTCTCCCGGCCCTCTGCCCTTTCGCCCAATACTTCTAACATAAGCTCCATCAGAATCATATACATTAATTGCATCCGTACTTAGATATAGTCTCCCGCGTTCATCAACGGCTAACCTGCTAATATTTTGATAAATTATAGCATCAGATAGTCCGAAGGAATGCTGCCTCAGTAACTGAATAGTGTCTTCTGGTTGCTCAAAGCCTTCAAATTTTTCTACATTTGAATGTCCAGCTAAAAATTCAGGTACTTCTTTTCTGTCTACTTTTTCCTTGCAACTACTTACAAAAAAGACCAAGCATAGTACACCGATATAAGCGAGCTTTTTTAGCAACAACACTTCAATTTTTTTATTGATTCTGGGGTACCCATCATTCCATTTTTAAACGTTATTCCGTGTCCCTATTTGTTTATCAGCAACCTTTTTTAAACCTAATGAACTTTAGGCAGGAATGAGCTTCTTTCATACGTTTGATTTTAACTCGGTTTTATAGCTTTTTTGTCATAGATATTTTTATTCCATCTTTTCGAATTGCCCCTAAATATGTTGGCGAGATCCCATGTACCTTTCCTGAAGCTTCCATGCTATTACCTCGTTTAATTAAGATTAAACGCTCTATTCAATTCTTCAGGTATTTGAAAAGGCTTGTTTTAAGTAACTTAGCTTTTAATCACTATGCTAAAATTTTGCCCTGAACTTTATCTTGAGAATGCTTAGCGACAAACCTTTTCCCTACTTTTCTGTAAGCTCAATCCGGTACTTAACTGCGTATTCTGTACCCGTTTCTTCATTCGTCTGTTTGCTGTACAAATAATCATTCTTGATGTCGTAAATTCGTTGATCTTTAGGTAGTATTAATTTTGCCAGCAATTCACCTGATTCTTTCAGAATCCACCATGCATATTTTTCACGCTGTAGCCCTGCAGGAATAGCCACCCAGATTCTGTTTTCATCGTCAACTAAGAGTTTATCTATCACAGGAAAGGTTTTGGGCAGTTCTTCATCCAAGTCTGCAAATGCCTTTTCAATATCTCGCGCTTTGGGACTAAATAGTTCTGCTTTAGTGTATGCTTTAAGATCGAAAGGAGAGCCTTCGATTGGATAATAAAAGGCGGACTGGTATATGCCCTTAGCATCATACATTTTGATTAAAAAATCCTTGGTCCAGACCGTACGTAATACGTCATCATCAGAAAGTGCCGTAATGGTTTTTCCTAAAAATGTTAAAGGCATGGTAGGTCGCATCGATTGTCTAACCTTTATCGTGAAACCAGCTGGAAAACTAAGAGGTTGAACAGGTGCTCTTTTACCCTCATCATCCATCACCAAGTATTTAGTTTTTTGTCTGCCAAACTCGGAATTTTTATCAGAAAAAGACAGAAAATAATTTCCATCATTTCTTGGCTCAACAAATCCAAACCTAAATCCATCACCGCTTTTCCAGCTTTCAAAAAGTGTGGAGTGCACAAAAGAATAATCCTTCGTCGAATATTCATTTAGGCGCTGACTGGTGTAATCCACAATAAATATATTTTTTTCGCATATATGCCAACCATTTGAACATACTCACCAGGCCCTTTACCTTGCCTACCTAACTGAGTGTAATAGGTTCCATCTGCATTATATACATACAGAGCCTGTACATAACTTGAGCCCGTAACCCAGATAATTACCCTTCCTTGATCATCCTCAACACAACCAAGAATTCGTGTTATATAAGGTTCTCCAGTTTCTCCATAAGCTTGTTCCCGAATGAGTTCTATCGAATGACTGGGTTCTGAGTCTCCAGGAAAAACGGTTAGGTTATCAATTTCTTGAATATGTGGCGGAATTTCATCGAGGATGAACGTATATGCTGGTTGTTCTGATTGCTCTGGTGTAGAGGTTTTGGAGCATTGAACAAGCAAAAAGCATCCAAATATGCTCAGTAATATTCTTTGGAAAAATTGACTGTATTGCATGAGATAGCTTCAAAACGAATATTCAAAGTGGTGATAGCACGTCCTTAATATAATATGCTATCACTTTATTTTTCAAAATAATGCAACCCCACTTATCTAACAATTACCTACATTTTTGTAAACCCTCCTCTTTTACGCGACGAGAGATACTTTAATTTCCTGAATAGATTTAAGCCATCGCAGCCTTAATATCCGCTATAATATCGTCGGGATGTTCCAGGCCAACGCTTAGGCGAATTAAGTTATCCGGGGAGTTTGAACCTTTGCCTTCTGATGATTTTCGGTGTTCCCAAATGCTTTCAATTCCACCCAGACTGGTAGCGGCTTTTATCATGGTACTTCCTGCAACTATTTTCAAAGCTTCTTTCGCGTTGCCCTTTACCAGAAACGAAATCATGCCGCCAAAATCGTCCATTTGCTCTTTGGCGATGTGATGTCCGGGATGCGATTCCAGACCGGGATAATAGACTTCTTCTACTTTGGGATGTTCATTCAAAAATGCCGCCACTTTGCGGGCATTTTCATTATGCGCCCTCATCCGATAGGGAAACGAGCGGATGCTGCGGCTGAGCAGCCAGGTATCCTGAGGAGAAGGAACGGCACCTTGCACCACCTGTATGGTTCGTATTTTCTCAAATAATTTCACACGGCCGCGTGTTATCACCGCTCCACCCAAAATATCACTGTGCCCTCCTAAATATTTTGTAGTGGAATGAATCACTACATCGGCTCCCAAATCCAAAGGACGCATATTGTATGGCGTTGGCCAGGTGTTATCTACGGCTACAAGAGCTCCGTGTTTTCCGGCAAGCTTACTAATTTCCACCACATCGGTAATCAGTAATCGTGGATTTGAGGGTGTTTCCAACCACACCATTTTGGTGTTTTCTCTCAGCTTCCCTTCTACTTCCTGGAGGTCAGTCATGTCGATGAATTCTACTTCGAGATTCCAACGCTCTGCAAATTCGCTAACCAGTTTCCGGGTGCCAAAATACACATCGCTGGGAGCCAGAATATGCGCGCCGGATTCTACCGTTTGAAACACCGCTGAAATTGCGGCAATGCCTGATGAAAAAGCAGCACACGAATCTCCGTTTTCTAAATCACGAATCACACTTTCTAACTGCACACGATTTGGATTTGCCATGCGCGTATATTTCCAATCGCCTTCCTTACTTCCCTCTTTGTTATGCTCAAAAATGGTGGACATTTCAATAGGAGGAACGATACTTTCGTTCATGCCCTGCACTTTTTTCATGCTTCCGTGAATGGCTATGGTCTCAATATTCTTTTTCATAAAGCGTGTGTTTTTGGTGGATTATCCAAAATAAACAAAATCTGTTTTAAACTTTGTCAATTGTTATTACAAGCCGTCTAAAACCGAATACTATTTCGGACCATTTCCTCTAATCGAACGGATGCGCTCCAGCACGGGCGGGTGGGAGTAATTCAAAAATACATAAAACGGATGCGGAGTGAGGTTTGATAAATTGTCTTTGGATAGCTTTTTCAAGGTTGAAATCATGCTTTCCGGTTTCTCCGTAGTTTCGGCCGCAAAGGAATCAGCTTCAAACTCGTGCTTTCTGGAACTCATTTGCACGAATATCGACAATATCATACTGACCGGAGCATACAACATCCCGAAAAATATGAGTCCTGCATAAACCGATAGCTCATCCATATAAAATGCCGAAAATAATCCTTCGGCATGTAGGAATACGGAAAGCAGAAAAAACATCACGCCCGTTTGCAGAATGCTGGAAATCATGCCCTTGATAATATGCTTCTTCTTATAGTGTCCTATTTCGTGAGCCAGCACGGCCACCAGTTCTTCTTGGGTGTGATTTTCAATCAGCGTATCGTACAAGGCCACTCTTTTGTTCTTGCCAAATCCGGTAAAAAATGCATTGGATTTACTGGAACGTCGGGAGCCATCAATCACAAATAAACCCTGAAGGGGGAAATCCACCTTGTCGGTATAGCTTTCGATGGCGGCTCGGAGCGTCCCATCTTCTAAAGGCGTGAACTTGTTGAACAGCGGCATAATCCACGTAGGTGCCACGTACTGCATGATGAGTGTGAAAGCCGTTACCGCGCCCCAAGCATACAGCCAAGCAAGACTTCCGGCAAACATAAAAAACCATAAAATACCTGCTAATAAGGGCATTCCGATGAGTAAGCCGAGCCCAAGTCCTTTCACCAAATCTAATACAAAAGTTTTGGGAGATGTTTTGTTGAAGCCAAAGCGCTCTTCAATTACAAAGGTGGAATAGATGCTAAACGGAAGTCCAATAATGGATTTTGCCACCAACAGAATTCCGATAAATAGTAAGCCGGTTACCATTTCCCCAAAACCCCATGCTCGTACCATTTCGTCCAGCCAGTTGAAGCCGCCCGAAAACCAGAAACCTAACAGGAGAACTAAATCAAATCCCCCGGTGAGGAAGCCAAACTTGGTGCGCACTTTTGTGTATAGCTGCGATTTGGCGTAGGTATCTTCATCGTACACGCCGTCGAATTCAGCGGGTGATTTTTTGGAAAGTGATTTTAGGTTGAGATAGTTGGATGCGATATCCAGAATGAAATCAATGGCAATAGTTGCCAGAATGATAATAGCGTATATATTCATGCTTTAATGTGGTGAATAGCTTTTCGATAAAGCTCAAAAGATACAAATAATGGTGCCAAAGTAAGATGGGTTGACTGGTATTTTTAGAGCAATCATCTTTAGCCGTTTAGAAGGATTTCTTTACCTGAAGGGAAGCACACTTTTATTATATAAGTGACGAGCTAAAAATTTGATGGATATAGGAGATGTATCATCATAATTAGCTTTTGCGGGATTAAGTATATTCAGATTCCTGCCTTTTCAGAAATGATATTCTTGTTGAGAGGTAGGAAAAACCCACAGCCCCACTCTCTGGATATCTATTATAAAAACAGCTTTATATTGGAGTTTTAAAATAGATTGAATCTTGAAACACTCAACGAATTGTAATACACCATTAGTGGACATCAGATTGAAAGCTTGACCTAAAATTAAATTATTTTTGTTTCTAAGAAAACGAACTGGCTAATGGAATAAATGGAAGCGAATAAAGAAAACTTATATCGGCATGTTAAATTCTTGACCTCCATCTATCCTTATCGGAATTATAAAAATATCGAAAGCCTTAATAAAGCAGCAGATTTTATCGAGGGAGAATTCAAGAAAACGGGCTTGCCCACGGCTCGACAACAATGGGAAGCTAAAGCGAATATCTACGAAAATATTGCCGCTTCTTATCAACCCGAAAAAACAAGCCGCTTTATCATAGGTGCCCATTATGATGTGTATAAGGAGCATTCTGGGGCAGATGATAATGCCAGTAGCGTTGCCGGATTATTAGAATTGGCACGAATGCTGACTGAAAATAAGCTCAAGCTGGATTATGGAATTGATTTTGTTTCGTTCTGCTTAGAAGAACCACCCTTTTTTAATACCAAAGAAATGGGAAGTTATGTTCATGCAAAATCCATTGGTAATAAGGAAAATGAATATATAGGCATGATTGCACTTGAAATGATTGGCTTCTATCGCAAAGAAAAAGCAGCTGTCGAAGATATCACATCAAATAAAAATCGCTTAGTAGTCTCAGGCATTAAGAAATATGATGGGTTTAATAAGAAGATTTCTCAATTATTGAAGGCTAACGGAAAAATTGATTCTCGACGCATATCCTTTGCCGATGATTACCGGAATAATGGTCCTTCCGATCATCGTAATTATTGGCAATTTGGTGTTCCCGCTGTCATGGTGATTGGCACCGGGGGGCATGGCAATCCGCATTATCACAAAGCCACAGATACTATTGAGACGTTAGATTTCGACATAATGACCGATGCAGTGCAAAGCCTCGCTTATGCATTATTTAATTTTTAAGAATAACTTTTTAGATTGAGATTGGTGAATAGGATTTGGATCCTGCACGTTTAAATATATTCAGATTCCTGCCTCACCAACCGGCTTGTTGGGACAGGTACGCAGGAATCACTTTC
>JBDNFJ010000074.1:0-2246 GCA_041689895.1 Gracilimonas sp.
AATAGCTGATACATTTTCCCTATTCCGCCTTTAGCATCAAAGGGCGCATAATCCAAATCCTCGCGGCTAAAGTGTACCGAAGTGGAAATATGGTCTTTAATCATCCGCAGCCAGTTCATTTGCTCTTCGTTAAACTTGATGTTTCCGGCATGTTTGCCAAAAATCCAGTCTTGGAAGTTCTTGTTGGTGGTTTTATCGTAAGAGGTAAGTTTTTGGTCAATCCCCGAGGCCGTTCGAATCAGGGAAACCAAGGCAGTGAGTTCGTTTTGTGGGGCCTTTCCGTCGGCGCCTTCTAACTGTTTCCAGGCATTCCACACATTTAGCGGAGCCATTTGTGGTTTCTTCCGCTTAATCAAATCCAGCACTTCTTTCATCATCTTAAAAGTCACTTCCCTGCGCCGATACGGCTGATCATAAAAAATGCTCAAAGCCGTAATTTCATCTTTGTGTTTTTTCAGGAAGGCTTTAAAATCTTCAACCAGCGTTTCTGCCTGTTTCTTCTGCTCTTTATCCCATCCGGCGTAGGTGACTTCATCGGTGTTTACTACATCAATAATCTGCTCTTTGGTTTTACGAACGTCATCAATGTAGGCTATAATTTCTCCGGTAAAAGTGGAGGAAGCTTGTTCTATTAGCTTTTTCTTGGCGGCTTCCTCATCGCCCTCCGTTCCTCCTTCCGATTCCGGTTTAGCGGCCAAATCTTCCATGGCATCCGGATTAAAAGCATCCAGCAGCTCGTGGGTTACTTTATTAATGCTCTTTCCTGTTTTCTCTTTGAAGTCTGCTTTTTCTGAATCGCTCAGCTGTTTCTCCAGCCGTGCCAAACGATTGGCGGCCGAGATGAAGAAATCCTCGTCTTCACTTCCCATCATAATCCCCATAAGCAGGTCTTTCATGGGCACGGTTCGCTTGCGCTCCAGCGAACGGCTATCCGTTTTTATTGACTTGGTTACGCCTACCGCATCTACAATTACAAAATGGGTTTTATTGGTTCTGGCTGAGGGCGTTACTTTTATCAATCCTTCTTTGTCGAGCGTTCGGGTACCGCGTCCTTTCATTTGTTCAAAGTAATTCCGGCTTTTCACATCTCGCATAAACAGCAGGCATTCCAGCGGTTTTACATCCGTTCCCGTAGCAATCATATCTACCGTAACTGCAATGCGGGGATAATATTCATTCCGAAATTGAGCCAATATCGATTTAGGATCTTCTTCAATTTTATACGTCACCTTCTTGCAGAAATCATTGCCTTCAGCAAACTCTTCCCGCACCATGTTAATGATATCATCGGCGTGGCTATCCGTTTTGGCGAAGATGAGAGTTTTGGGTACTTCAGTCCTTCCAGAGAAAATTTCCGGAAGTTTTTCTTTAAATGCCCTAATGATGTTTCTAATCTGACTGGGATTTACGATATCCTGATCCAACTTAGTGCTCGAATATTCTACTTCATCCTCCAGCTGTTCCCAGCGAGTTTTACGGGTTAGTTTCTCGCGCTTATCAACAAATTCTTTCGCCTCAATTTTTGCGCCCTCTTTACTGATTCTCGTTTCAATCGTAAATACATCGAACCCTACATTAACGCCATCAGCTACTGCGCTTTCATGCGAATATTCGCTTACTACATTTTCATTAAAGAATGCAAAAGTGCGTTTGTCGGGCGTGGCCGTGAGCCCTACAAGAAAGCTATCGAAATAGTCCAGCACCTGCTTCCATAAGTTGTAAATGGAGCGGTGGCATTCATCAATCACAATTATATCAAAAAACTCAATCGGTATCTTTTCATTATACACCACGGGAAGAGGTTCAGCCGGCATGAAGCGTTCATTGGGGTTTTCTACATCCGCAGAATCATCAAAGGGTACTCCTTTCATCATAGAATACAAGCGCTGGATGGTGCTGATGGTCACCTTATTATCCGGAGCTATATAACTGGATTGCAGCCGCTGCACGGGATACAGCTCCGTAAATTTCCGATTATCATCGGAGGGCGTATATTGCATAAATTCCTGCTCGGCTTGCTCTCCAAGATTCTTTGTATCCACAAGAAATAGCACCCGCTTGGCGCCGGCAAATTTTAGCAATCTATAAATAGTGGTGATGGCGGTAAAGGTTTTTCCGGAACCGGTGGCCATTTGAACCAGCGCTTTTGGACGGGCATCCTTAAACGACTGATCCAAGTTTTCAATAGCGGTTACTTGGCATTCTCTCAGCCCTTTGATATTTAATTCGGGCAGGGATTGCAGCCT
>JBDNFJ010000075.1:0-5177 GCA_041689895.1 Gracilimonas sp.
AAAGATCATTTGATAATTGCCGGAGATCCGATGCAGCTTCCACCCATTGCCATCACAAAAGATAAGGAGGCGCGGGATTTTTTAGAGCAGGATATTTTCACCTACGTATCCAAATCGGAGACCACGGAAGCCTTGTTTAACTGGCATGATGATCACCCCAGCTTCACCTCCTTTTTTGATGTCCAATATAGGCTGAAAGATGATTTAGCGGGTGTGATTAGTTCCGTATTTTATGAAGGCAGATTGAAATCTGATACCAATAATAAGGCATCCAAGCATGGACTGAATGCGAGCGGCTCGGTCGCCCTGATCGATACTTCAAAATATCATCCATTTCTGGAGCAGGAAACGGGTGAACGAGGATTTAAGCCTATTAACGAAGTACATCAACGCCTGATTCAAGAAAGTCTCAAACGCTTAACGCGAAATCATGCTCCGGAAGATATCGGTATCATTGTACCCTTTCGCAATAGCGTGTATAAAGTGCGCAATCATCTCTGGAATTTGGGAATTAAAGACATAGAAGTCGGAACCATCCATACCTTTCAGGGGCGAGAAAAAGCCGTGATTATTTTTGATACCATCATGAGCGGAGAATGGCAGAATGGAGGAATGCGTCACTATTCGGTACGTCCTTTCGATGAAACCAAAAATGGACTAAGCGTACCCCGATTACTGAATGTGGCCTTCTCAAGAAGCAAAGAACTGCTGGTGATTATAGCTGATATGCAGCATATCCAAAAAGTATATGGCAATAAATTCTTGGGCCGATTGCTGGGTTCCGTAAAAGAAATCTCGATTTAGGATAGCTTTTAAAGATTGCGGGATTAGCGCGATGGCTGGTACGTTTTTCGAGCCTCTTAGATTTCTCCGCTACCGTCACTCACCCGCTGGGATTCGTTCCTTTCGGTCGAAATGACAAAAAGGTGGGGTTTGAGTGCTAATCAAGAAAATCCTTTAATCGTGCAAATCAATGTTCAAATGGAAAGAGTAATATGCCTCATCTGCGAGGAGTTCTATTCTTCGGCATCAAGCCGAAGGATGCACGACGCGGCAGTCTCACTGAAGTACTTGGGATGCCAAACAACGCCTGGAATTCAAAAACCCTGAGTACGCTTGTTGGTGATAAGACCATAAAGCTCCTCCCACGGGATTGCTTCGGCGGCAGAGTTAGTTGGTGCAGTTATGCAGGTTTCCGCCTCGCAAAGGATGGGGTTTCTTTCTCCCAATGTCTTATCTCTTATGTCCCATGTCTTACATCTAATCTCGCTCCAATCCCCATCGTTCGGCTGGACGCAAGCCAGCAGACCGATTCGCTTTGGGTTGAATTTAGGCTTCATCGTTTGAACCATGAGTTACTTGATTAAAGGATTGGCTTGATGGGCTTCGAGGATTAATCCAGAAAATCCTTTAATCCCACAAATCAAGGTTCAAAAGACAAATGACTGCCACTACGAGATTGCTTCGGCGTAAGAGCTGTGGGTGCATTCATGTTTTTTTTGGCCTCGCAAAAGATGGCTTTTTTTCTTGTAGGGGCAATTCATGAATTGCCCCTACAAGAAAGGATTCTTCTCCGTATAAAAAGTGTAAGAATCGGGCGATTCAAAAAAGAATTAAGAAATGAGTAGAAAAGGGTTGATATGTAGAGGGAAGTAATCTTATATTTGGTGCTCTCTGGAAAGAGGAACTTATTGATATAAGCGAGAGTAGCTCAGTTGGTAGAGCATCACCTTGCCAAGGTGGAGGTCGCGAGTTCGAATCTCGTCTCTCGCTCAAAAAAAGGCAGCTACATTTAGCTGCCTTTTTTGCTTTATGCGATTTATGCTCTTGGGGAGAATGTAATTTTTCCATTTACTTAGCTCCCCTATTTATTTTGCTAATTAATGGTAGCGGTGCAAAGTGTTGGGATAATCGAGTAACCATACGCCACCCTGTGACCTGAGTGCAGCTAATATTTGTATCCCTGCATTTCCTGTTCATCGGTCTCCACCCCTAAGCCCAGTACCATTCGGTTTGCAAAATTGAAATAACTGACAACCAATACGGCATCCAGTATAGCGCGATCCGAAAGGCCTGTGTTTCTTAGTGGGGAGATATATTGGTCTTCATCAATTTTATTTGGATGCAACGTTAATTCCCGTGCCAGACGGCATAGCTGCTTATCTATATTGTTTAAGTTGAGCCGATCATAATTTATGCGCAGCTGTTCCACGCTGTTGCGATCTTTCCAGTAATGGTTGAGTGCTTCGGCGTGATGTAACTGGCAGTATTCGCAACCATTAGCCGCAGAAACTACAATAGCCATCATCTCCCGCTGAGTCCGGCTCAACGGAGATTTACTAAACATAATAGACATATACAGATCTATATGCTTCATGATGGTATTGGGATTCAAACTCTGTATTTTATGAATTTGAGCCAGCTTGCCCCGTTTTTGTTTGAGTTTCTGGTAGATTTCTTTTAGTGATCCCGTAGCATCCTCCGGTTCAATGATATCAATAAATGCCATAGTTTTTAAGGGTTCGATTTTTGTTTTTGTTTGTATTTACTTGATTAAATGTTTGTGTATAGCCACCAGCTTCCACTGGGGCAGCCCCTGGTAATAAAGGCAATAAATCAATGTATATACAAGCTGAAGTTGCAGCACACCATTGTGACGACATTTACGGGCTGCATTGGTTGTATTTGTTTATAAGGACATGAATACAACCTGTAAGTCTAAACTTTCGCGTTGCACTTGCTACTTGAGCTCAGGTCCCCCTAACATCAAATTATTCCTTTTTTAATAAAGAGCCATCTGATAATAAATCACATAGATGCCCGCCAGAATCAGCAGCCCACCGGTAATCCGTTCCATGTAGGGGAGTATTTTTCGCAGGTATGACATCAACAAATCCCGGGCAAAGGTGGAGAGCAGAATCATGGCGATCATCATTCCGCTTAGGCCGGCAAAATAGGCCAGAAGATAGGAAGCGCCCAGCCACGCAGTTGGGGCTGCCATTGCCTGAGTGGCAACTATCAGAAACAGAGGGAACAGACATCCCAATGCCCCGATGGCGTAGGCTACCCCGAAGACAAAAGCTTCAACCGCCTCCGTTTTATGGGTTGCCTGATTCATATTTAGGGAGAATGAGAAGCTTTTTCCCATAACCATTAATCCGCCCATAATGATTAATACGCCACCCATGCCGATGGCGATCCACATCATGTAGTCTTTCAGCGCTTGGCTGGCCACGATGATCATTCCTCCGGCGATGGTGTAGATCAGCAGAATACCCAGAATGCTTAGAAAAGCTAGCTTCAACCCCCTAGTCACTCGGGAAAAGATTGTAGGGGTGCCCACGGAATTCCGGGAAATGAACGCCACGATGTAGCCCGGCAGTAGCGCCACTGCACAGGGAGCCAGAAACGCTAAAGCTCCTTGGAAAAACGAAAAATAGATAAACTCCATACCGCTCAATTCAGCAGCTCATCAAATAGGGTGCGGTACTCTTCAGCACTGAGTGCCATCTTATTTTTCTGAAACTGGATCTCTCCGTCGCGGTTGATTCCTACCGTGGTTGCCTGAGCTTTGACACCAAAATCGAGCATAATCTCCGGATGGCCTTTTGTAATCGGGAACGTAAACCCTTTTTCTTTGGAGAGATTTCTCATGACTTCCTCGGTGTCGGTGGGATCAATCCCGATGGCGACCAGATTTAACCGGTCTTTGTATTCAGGATAAACTTCTGTAAGCACCGGCCAGTTCTTGGCGCATATAGGGCACCAAGATGCCGTGAAGTAAACTACAGTGGGTTTGTTTTCATCCATTGACTGTTGAAGGCTCACCGTTTTGCCTTCGATGGTGGTGACTTCAAAGTGTGGGGCTTTTTCAAGTTTAGTTTCTGTCGGGGCAGTGGGTTTTCTGGCTTGTTCAGAGTTACAGGCGGCGAGGAATAAGGAAAAGGTGATGAATAGAATGCTAATGCTTTTTATTTGTATCATGTGTTTGACGGGTATTTATTTGACTATTTGGTTAATTGCGCTGAATACAATCTCATTTCTTATCAGATGAGCCGGTACGGAGAAATCTTACGTCTCAAATCTTATATCTAATCTTCCATCACCCCGCTTCTATTTCTGATTTATGTACGGTGTCCAATGAGAGGAAGCGGAAAGATGGAATCTTGCTTTGAACCACAAGTCTGAAAAATATCTTTTCCGCTATCTGAACAACATCTGAAGGATGAAAAACACGCAAAGCTTCACTTCCCATCGTTCGGCTGGACGGAAGCCAGCAGACCGATTTGCGGCAGGCTTGACCTCGTGCCCATCCGCTGGCTACACGCCAGCTGATGGATGAAAAGTCCACTGAGCTTTAACTCGTTAATCTCATTAGGCAGTTTCAACTTTGAGACTGGTATAAATGAGTTTGACAGGAAAAGGTATGCCTCCCACAAAATCCATCACCCCGCTTCTATTTCTGATTTATGCTCGGTGTTCAATGTGAGGAAGTGGGAAGATGGAATCCTGTTTTCAAACCTTAAGCCTGAAAAATATCTTTTCCGATGTCTGAACACCAGCTGAAGGCTAAAAAAGCACCCAAGCGCCATTTCCCATCGTTCAGCTGGACGGAAGCCAGCAGACCGATTTGCAGCAGGCTTGAACTGCCTCGTGCCTATCCGCTGGCTACACGTCAGCGGATGGATGAAAAGTCCACTGAGCTTTACCTCTATACGAAGAACAGTTTTTCCTCATGGTATCCAATCAAGGGAAGTAGAATAATGTAATTCTGTGCCAAGTTTCAAGCTTTCACTTCAAAACAGCTCTTTATTTTCAATGCTTTCGGGTAACAAGTAATACAAAAAAGCTTATTTTTTGGAATGTAAAGTATGCTCGATTTGTTGAGAGTGTCGAATTTGAAACACAAACTTAAATAAGAGAATTATGCCAATTAAAAAAGCAAGTGCTGTTTGGAATGGAGATCTGAAATCAGGTAATGGAACTATGAAACTAGGTAGTGGAGCGTATGAAGGATCCTACACGTTTGCTTCCCGTTTTGAAAATGGAAAAGGCTCAAATCCTGAAGAATTGATTGGAGCCGCGCACGCAGGTT
Source organism: Gracilimonas sp. (assembly GCA_041689895.1). Taxonomy (GTDB): domain Bacteria; phylum Bacteroidota; class Rhodothermia; order Balneolales; family Balneolaceae; genus Gracilimonas. The sequence goes on from JBDNFJ010000075.1 coordinate 5,096, forward strand.
GCTATGCCATGGCTTTTTCAAATGAATTGGACAAAGCCGGATTCACACCAAAATCGATGGATGCTAAAGCTGATGTTACCTT
>JBDNFJ010000076.1:0-1167 GCA_041689895.1 Gracilimonas sp.
GGAACAAGATGATATGATCATCCAAAAAGAAGATATTCGAAAAGTGGTTTTTATAGTTGAAGATGGCGAAGCAGTGCGCCGTCAGGTTAGAACAGGAATTAGCGATAATTCACACATACAAATTTTATCAGGACTTGAAGCAGGGGAGGAAGTAGTGATTGGAAGCTATCGTACGCTTTCTAGCCTTTTGAAGGACGGCGATAAAGTTACGGTGAATAACAGTAAGGTTATAAGCGAAAATTAATAGAGTAAATTAAAGTTCATGTCTAAAAAGCCAATAATAGAAATAACTGATCTCACTAAAGTATATCAAATGGGGCAGACGGAAGTGCATGCCCTTGCTGGGGTGTCGTTCGATATAAAAGAAAACGAATTCATTGCCATCATGGGGCCGTCAGGTTCGGGAAAATCAACTCTAATGAATATGATTGGCTGCTTAGATACGCCTACCTCAGGGGATTATATCCTTAATGGGAGCAACGTGAGTAAAATGGCTGATGCGGAGCTGGCTGAAGTGAGAAACCGTGAAATTGGATTTGTATTCCAGACTTTTAACCTGCTTCCCCGAACTTCATGCCTGGCCAATACCGAACTTCCCTTGATTTATGCTGGTATGAAATCTGCAGACCGAAAAGCCCGAGCTACAGAGGTACTTACAAAAGTGGGCTTAGGCGATAGGGTGGATCATAAACCTAATGAGCTTTCAGGTGGACAGCGCCAGCGTGTGGCTATTGCACGGGCTTTGGTTAATAATCCCTCCATATTGCTTGCCGATGAGCCTACGGGTAATTTGGATAGCAAAACAGGGGAAGAGATCATGCTTTTATTTGAAGAGCTATATCGCCAGGGAAATACGATTATTGTTGTAACTCACGAGCAAGAAATTGCCAATCACGCTCGCCGCATTGTCCGGCTTTGGGATGGGGTGATTGAAACCGATGAAATAGTTGAAAAGCCGGTATTGGCAGATTATTAGTTTTCTTAATGATTGAGCTGAGACAAAAGTTTAGATGTAAAAAAGGCGCTTAATGAGCGCCTTTTTTTGTGTTTAGTAAAATTCGATGGAATATTATTTCTGGCCAAACTATCTCAAGCCAATTCCAAAGCCTACGTTAAAAGAAGAGTAATTAGCTAAGGTATAGCTTGCTGATATCTGTAGAATAGCAA
>JBDNFJ010000077.1:0-4549 GCA_041689895.1 Gracilimonas sp.
AAATATGGTTTCTTCGCTCTGGATGCAAGCACCGGCGAGGAGCTCTGGCGGAGGGAAGGTATCCTTACTTATTCGGCCGTGCTGGTAGGTGACTATATCTACATTCACGATGCAGCCGGAATTTATAAACTCCAAAAATCAGATGGAACTATTGTTTGGTATGCCGACTTTGACGCCGGGAACGGAACGGCACCTATCGATTACGGATACGGATATTTGTATGCCCCACATTCTGGAACCATGCATGTAGTGGATGCCGGAACCGGAGAGATAGTACACAGAATCAGCCCGCCCGACGGCTCCTACTTTTGGAGAGTAACCGTTGGGGCTGGGCGGGTATTTGCCCAAAGCAACCAGAAACTTTATGCCTTTTCCCCATGGGGGTATGAAGAACCTTTAAAAGTTGACAATTAAGATGCGAGCTTCATTTATATTTCTACTAATCACTATCTCACCTGTAACTAAAAGACTAATAGCACAGGATATATCTGCAAAACCAAATGCTGTTTACCTTGAACTGCTTGGAAATGGATTAATCTACAGCTTAAATTACGAGCGTAATATCACTGGCAATATTTATGTAAGAGCAGGTGGTATGTTTTTAGGATTCTCAATAGGAGATTCTAATCCTAGCAAATATAGATTTTATAGTTTTCCTTTTATGCTTAACAAGGTAATTGGAAAAAAGAAAGGAAATTTGGAGCTTGGAGTGGGCCTCCTTTATTACTCTTTTAATGCTGAAAGTTCGGGTGTTCAAGATACCGGGTACCCTGGAATTATTATTGGAGAACAAGGAATTGGTTTAACTTCTACCGTAGGTTATCGACATATCTTCACCAATAATATGCTTTTTCGGGTTGGGTTTCAGCCAAGTTATTATTTTAAGAGTATTTCTAAGGGCTTAACCATGTCCCCCGGAATCAGTATTGGAAAGGTTTTTTAAGGAAAAACTCGGAGCTACAGCAACTACTCACTCCCCACAAACTCGCCAAATGTTTGGCCTATGTATGCATCGGTTCCTACATAATCAAGGATTTGTAGGTAGGGCTCTTCCGGAATAAAACCGGGCTGACCGGCAATGATTTCACCATCCAACCCTAAGAAGTAATGGGGGGCACCGTTCATGAACAGAAGCGTAGTTGCATTTATTTTGTAAAAAGGCAAGAAAATTTGTAACAAAAGGACCTTGGCGATCTCTTTATAGTAATAACCTGAACTAACTGGTTTTTATGAGGCCATTTTTCCTTGCTTTTCTCTTTATTTCTACTGCATTCCTTTTTCTCCTAATTAGTCAGTTCGTAAATGCACAAATAATCCTAAAGGGGAAGCGATAACAACCAGTGATGATAAAGGAAAAATTGCAGGTTCAGGCGAGCACTTTTATCCCATACTTCGCCAAATTAGTGACCATGAATATTTAATTGTAAAATCGGGACATCTAAAATTCTATTTTGAAAGTGCAGAGAGTTATGGGATCGACCGCATTGAGGATCATGTGCTTAATTATAGTATATACGGTACCCATACCAATATTGAGAAGTCAGCACACATTGCCGACTACCTTGAAGGCCCCATCGTTATACAAGAAAGGGCAGACTTGCAATGCCCCGGAAACCAAACTTATTTCAGTTTTTATAAAACCATTCCTATCGGCCCTACCGATGACACTTGGATTCAAAAAGGAGGCATGGTGGCTAAAAATGGAGGCTCAAACCTTCTGGATACCAACGGATTTGGGTTTACCCCCTTTCAGGCTGACTCTGACCCGGATAATGCACTGGCTACTGCTTTTTTACAATTTGGGATTGGGCAAGTGCAAACCAATGCGCAGTTGGATGAGAGCTACCTGCTCATACAGGCCGACACCAATGTGACAAATGTAGAAGCTCCCTTTTTGTTGTATCGGGTAAAAGGGCCGTGGACGGAAGAAACACTAACCTATGAAAATAAGCCAGCCACCGATCTTTCCGAATACCTGATTGTTAATGCAAATGATACCGTTTCCGGGCTTGGCTACGAGTATAACAAAGATATAACCTCTTATACCAAACAGTGGCTTAACGGTAGCAAAGCTGACCATGGAATCCGCTTGGTTTCAACAAGCCGACATGTTTTTGCAAGTAAAGAATCTTTTTTCACCACCATTCCAACCATTGGGTTAAACCTCAACCTTCCAGTTGAGCATGTAGATCCTATATTAGAGGTAGGATATGTTGAGGCTGGGGATACACTAAACGTAGCTTATCTTGGATTTGATCAATATTTAAACTTCAATTTTTCGCTAAATCCTGATTCCATAAATGCTGAAAACATCTTGTCTTTTGGAGAAAATACCGGCTGCCAATCCCAAAACAACCTCAACCTATTACCCTTTATGGAGGAAGCACCCGCCAAAAAACCTTACTTTGAGTTCACGTTAATCCAAAACCTAACCATACCTATTGATTCAGTAACCCAAAAAGAAATATACCTCGAGCCCCAACTTAAATTTGAAAATGGAGCTACCAAGCTTCCGGGAAATATATTCACCTTTCTTACTATGGAAATCTATGATGTGCCCTTCATAGAACTCCCTGGTATTCCCCAATCAGTTCCCTTAGCTCTGCTGGATGGTGAACCGGACGGACGCACATTTCTTGGAAGTTATCGCCCTGAAGACAATATTGAAGTTCTTGCACTACCCGAAGCGTCAGACTCAACTTTTAAAATCAGAATTGTTGGAGAAATAATTAAGGGATTAATAGCTACCAAACAAAACACCCTTGCTGCACCCACCAGAGGCTTCCTGCCAGCTTATAGCACCATCGAAGGTGTTAAAAGTAATATCGAGAATGACCCTTATTGTGGTATTCCCGAAGAATATGCCAAGAAAGAGGGATTCTTTGTTACTTGTTTTGAGTTTACCATTGGGGGAGCCCTGCCCATGATAGCCCAAGCAGTTCCAAATAGTATCTCTAAAGGAGACACTACACTCATCGATGTACGATACATCGACGAACACGGAGACACCTTAGGCTTTCCTTCCAACCAAGTCTTTTCGGTTGGTATAGAAGAATCTTTCCAGAATAATGGTACTCTGCTTGCACCAAATGGTGCGGATACAGCCGATGTGCTCTTGGATATCCCACAAGGATTTAGCTTTATTGCAAGCTATTCCACACCTGATACCACCATTCCCATTATTGTTACCACAAACTTTAACCAGCAACTCTTAATGGATACTGCAATAGTTACCATTAACTCGAATGCCATTGAAATACTCTTAGGTGAATCCAAGTATTTTTATGCAGTAGCAGATGCTGAAGACCCATCTAAGCTTTTAATTAAAGAATTACAGGTAAATAATAGCAGTACTGACCCATTAAATTTACCAGCTGGTGGTGTAGTCGATGCTTTCTCCAACAATGATATCATTGAGGTAATTTCAGGGGGAAAGTCGGGCGTTTATTGGGAGCGAAAACGGGCGTTGTTTAGTGCAAATGGGACTGTAACCATGCAAGATTTGCCCAATGGTTTAGTGAGATTAATTGGCAGATACTGGGAACTTGAAAAAGAGTATAAAGTAAAGCTGAAAGCAACCTCGGATAACCAAAATGGAGAGTTGGAAATCATGGTAATTAAGCCTGATAAACTAGGAGATAACTATGGCAAAGCAAAAGATGTATTTGATCAGATAATAGATATGGACTTAGTTATTATTACCAACGCTGGTAAGTATGGAATCCCTCCACAGTTGATTAAGGCACAAATAGATGTTGAGGCTGCAAAAAAGAATTTTGGCGGAAATATTGGAATGGGTTATGCTCCATCATACAGGTATGAACCCTATACTGCTCAATTTTGGAAATTAAAAGAATGCTGTTCCAATTATTTTTTTAATGATTCAACTTCTAATAATTTTTCGGATATCCCCAACCATAGCCATGTTCTTTTTAAAGACTATTATCGAGAATTTAAAACGGTTTGGGAAATAATAAAAGAAGAGTCGCAATTGGTAGATATTTCAAATTCTAACAATTACGGCACTAGAACCAGTGCTGGAAAAATGGATTTTGGCATGTATACTTCGATTCAAAAAGATTATAACAGTATTTACAGTAAATATGATAATACTCCCAGTTTAACATCATCGGAGAAAGCAGATTCAGCTCGAATAAATTTTATAAACTACTTTAAAAAGAAATGGAAAGATGAGGGAGCACAAAATATTATTGCTCAAACAAGGGTTGCCAGCTCATATGGCTTATTACAAATGATGTACTCGACCGCTATTGGGAAAGAAGTTAAATACTCCAAGGAAAAGCTTCCGGAAGAAATAAATGAGCAGGACTTTTTTATTGATTTTATTGAATATCAGAAGAAAAAGATAAGTGAAAAGAATTCTTTGAACAATGATTCTAACTTCAATTGGAAGGAAGGTTTTGAATTAACAATCCGCAACTCTGTATTTAAAGTTTGGAATTCTGCACCAACCTATCCAGAAACCATATTGAAAAGAGTCAATCGCTTTCTACCCACAAAAAATGATTAAGGGAGTAAATATGATTAA
>JBDNFJ010000078.1:0-18001 GCA_041689895.1 Gracilimonas sp.
CTACGTTTTCCATTTCTGCCGCGTTGGTAGTAATAGTACTTACACCGGTAGAAGGTGATGGAACCAACGGCAAAATAAGATCCGAAATGGTTTTATTATAATGAGTGACTCCTAAAGAAATTCGCCCATCAAAAATACCTAAGTCAAATCCAAACTCAAGCTCTTTCGCTCGTTCTGGTTTAAGACTTGGATCAACATCGGAATTTGGGGCTACAGCACCACCTCTATCCCCAATGTTAGTTCCACCTAAACTGGAGAATATGGCTCCAAATCTCGGCAATCCACCTGTTTCACCATAGGCTACTCTAAGCTTTAGCTGATTCACGGCTTCAACACTCCAAAAATCAAAGTTTGAAATGTTTGCGGCTAAAGAGGCTTTTGGATAGAAGTAATATTCCCCTTCATCCAGATTAAGCGTTGACTTATCCCATCTACCACCTACCGTAGCAATAAGCCGATCAGCGAAGTTAACTTCTTGCTGTAAAAACACTCCAAAATCGGTTACATCTACGAAGTTTTGTGAAGCTGTTACTTGTGCAGCATTACCAACATTCGTTTGCCCCGGGAGCAAGCCTTGGCCACGTATGCGGTCTAAGGTATTACTTTGGTCAAAACGGGTAACACCTGCCTGCGAAGTCAAATCGAAATTGCCCATATCACTACCTACGGTTGTATTAAAAAGCGCAACCGCTTGCAAGTTCGTATTCATCACCTCTTGTGTGGTATGTATAACATCTCCCGGAAAGTTTGCTGCTGTTCTTTGATACTGCATAAACTCAGGGAAATAAATCATTGAACTTGCGTTTGTGTAATCTAAACCGCCATCTACCTTAACACTAAGCAATGTGTTTTTACTTTGTACGAGGTCGGCTTCTAACGATAGTGATTGCAGAAATCTATTTACTTCCTGATTATTTTTAGCAACATCAATCAACCGCAACGGGTTTTCACCGAAGTAAGGTGTATCAGGGTAGCTGCCGTCCAGATTCTGTTTAATGATGTTGTATGCGTAGTTCGGATGTGCAGACAGTGAATATCCTATAGAACCACCCGTATCATTTTGGTTACCAGTAAATCCCCGTTTACTATCTGTGTTTATATAGTTTGAGTTACTTTTTACACGTACATTTTTGGAGATTGAGTGATCAATATTTGCACGTAAAGATTTTCTATTAAACCCGGTTTTTTTAATGATACCGTCTTCAAGATTATACCCTCCTGATACATAAAACCTTGTTTTCTCATTTCCTCCGGACACACTTATTTGAGTGTTATTTGTTAATCCGGTATTGCCGTAAATCAACTCTTCAAGGTCTTTTACATTTCCAGCTGCTTGTGCATCACTTAATCGTGTTTTTTCTAAGTTCGCTTTAGCAGAACCCGCTTCATAGAACTCATCAATACGTGCTGCTGTCCAGCTTGTTCTTCCAATAAGATTTAAAGGAGAACTAAAACCGACTTCTTGTTTTACAGAAACTAGCGTTTGACCCGCTTTTCCTTTCTTAGTATTGATGATGATTACACCGGCATTAGCTCGCTGTCCATAAATAGCAGCAGCAGAAGGACCTTTTAAAACTTCAATACTTGCAATATCATCAGGGTTAATATCAGCAAGTCGGTTAGCCGTATCATCTTGACTGTTCCCACCAGCTCCACTTACCGCAGAACGGCCGGTCGTTAATTGTTCGTTATTCACATAAACGCCATCAATAATATAAAGCGGCTGCGAACCACCGGCTCCAAGCGTTGATACACCTCGAAGCTGTACGTTAAATCCTCCACCCGGTGCACCACTGTAAGAAGTAATTTGAACTCCCGGAATCTTACCTTGTAAGGCATTATCAATAGTTTCAGGTTGCGATTTTCCAGTAATATCTTCTGAAGATATCGAAGCAACCGAATTGGCTAAGTTTTCTCTTTTCACGGATGAAGCAAGACCGGTTACAACTAATTCATCCAGATTAGCAATATCAGACTTAAGCGTAACATCTAAAGTTACTTCTCCTCTATCATTCCCCGATACATCAACGTTTTTTGTGACATACCCAATCGAAGAAAAACGAAGGCTCGTTTCTCCTGAGGGAAGTTGAAGGCTCTATTTACCATCAATATCGGTTGAGGTACCTGTATTAGTTTCGGCGTCAAAAATGGATACTCCCACTAAAGACTCTTCGGTGGCTTGATCGGTCACCGTACCGGATACAGTATATTGAGCCATAGCTAAAGGTGCGCAAAGAAGCAGCGCAGCAAAGGTAGCTACAAGCTTTAATTGGTAGCATTTTCTCATAGTATTTTAATTTTATTAAAATTTAATTTTCTGTAAAAGACCTTGCAAAAATAACAATTTTGCAAATACATGCTGAATATTCAAGAATTTTAGGTAAATACGAGTTTGACTCTTATCAATTTAAATAGGGTATGAATTTCTGACTTTTAAGATTTAACCTCTAAAATTATCCTACACATCGCTATTATTGGTCTTCCAAAATTCCATTTTTAGTTTAATTTATTTATCAAAAACCAAGCTCAAACCTATTCCGCTTTTTGAGAACTATGCCGTATCTTAAAGCTATAATTTATAATTCAAATTACATTTATGAACTTTTTTGAAAGACCCTTTCTGCTTTTAACTCTTAGTACAGTTTTGCTTATTTCGGCTTGCTCCGAAAAAAAGAAGGCAGAAAACCCCCGAGAATTAACCCAGGAGGAACAGCATATTGAAGCGGCCATTACAGGCGCAACTTTTGAAAATATTGATGGTTCTACTGTTTCGTATGAAGACTTCAAAGGCAAAGTTGTCCTTTTCGATTTTTGGGAAACATGGTGCGGACCTTGCTTACAAGTTTTCCCTCTGATGGATTCTCTTAAGAATGAATACCCCAACGACTTTGTTGTAGTTGCCGTAAATTTGAATAATTCGGATACCCCGGAAGATGTTCAGAACTTCAAAGACAGTAAAGATTACGACTTCGTTTATACCATCGATAATAACAACATTGGCGACGAAATAATCACCCTTGGAATTCCTTTTAAGGTATTTTTTGATCCAGAAGGATATTTAATTAAAGCCGAATTGGGGCTCTCCGGCGAAGATTTTCAAACCACAAAAGAAATTGTAGAACAAAATAAAACATCTTAAAAATATGCCGCAAGTAGAAGATAAATTAGCGTATAAAGTAAAAGACATTTCCCTGGCCAAGTGGGGCCGACAAGAAATTGAACTGGCCGAAGCAGAAATGCCCGGACTTATGGCCCTCCGTGAAGAATACAAAAAAGAACAGCCTTTGAAAGGCGCCCGCATTGCCGGTTGCCTGCACATGACCATTCAAACAGCCGTTTTAATGGAAACATTAATCGAACTCGGAGCCAAGGTGACGTGGTCATCGTGTAACATCTATTCCACGCAAGATCACGCCGCAGCAGCTATGGCCGAGGCCGGTATTCCCGTGTACGCATGGAAAGGCATGACGGAAAAAGAATTTAATTGGGCCATCGAACAAACGCTGGTCTTCCCGGATGGCCAACCGCTAAATATGATTTTAGATGATGGCGGCGATCTCACCAATATGGTGCTTGATAACTATCCTGAACTGGCGGATGGTATTAACGGTATTTCTGAAGAAACTACAACCGGAGTACTTCGTCTGATCGAACGTGAGCGTAAAGGCACGCTGACACTTCCTGCTATTAACGTGAACGACTCGGTAACTAAATCTAAATTTGATAATAAATACGGCTGCCGCGAATCAGCTTCTGATGCTATTCGTCGTGCCACCGATGTGATGATGGCCGGCAAAGTGGCCGTTGTGGCCGGATATGGAGACGTAGGTAAAGGCACCTCCGCTTCATTGAAAGGCGCCGGGGCACGCGTAATCGTGACCGAAATCGATCCCATTTGTGCGCTTCAAGCAGCTATGGATGGCTTTGAAGTGAAGAAAATGGATGACGCTGCCCCAAGAGCTGATATCATTGTAACCGCAACCGGTAACAAAGACATTATAAAAGACCGCCACTTTGAATCTATGAAAGATAAAGTGATTGTAGGCAACATCGGTCACTTTGATAACGAGATTGACGTGGCTTGGCTGAAGAAGCATTCGAAAGAGGAAAACATCAAACCACAGGTCGATATCTTTACGCTGAATGACAGTGGCAAGCAGGTAGTATTACTTTCGCAAGGCCGTCTAATGAATCTTGGTAATGCAACCGGTCATCCTTCTTTTGTGATGAGCAACAGCTTTACCAATCAAACATTAGCACAAATTGCGCTTTGGAATCGTCCGGATGAATTTGAGCCCGGCGTGCATGTACTTCCAAAATCGCTGGATGAAAAAGTAGCGCGCCTGCACTTATCTAAAGTGGGCGCAGAGCTGGATACCTTAACAGAAACTCAGTCTGAATATATCGGCGTTCCCATCAAGGGACCGTATAAATCAGACCAATACCGATATTAGAGAATAATCGCATCCTTTATAAGAAAAACTAAATCCTGTATGAAACCATCATGTGGGATTTTTTATTCATTATCGTTGAAATGAGCGATGGCTTGATCCAGCTTTCGAAAGTGATTGAAAACAGAAATAAGCTGCGTGACCATCAGTAAGCTTTCGATTTTCTTATCCGCCTGACAAATTACTAATTCGCCACCGGCATTCTTCATGGTCGTCAACCCACCGATAAGAATTCCCAGCCCTGAAGAGTTCATAAATTTCACTTTGCCAAGATCTACGATTACTTCCTTTTTGCCTTCTTCAATGAACTTGTGAAGCGTATCTCTGAACTGCTCAGCGTCTGGCCCTCCCATTACATTACCCTTCAGCACAATGATTACACAATTGTACCTTTCCGAAACATCATATTTCATAATAATTACCCATTGATTTAAAAGAGTAATAAAAAGCTAAAAAGTGGGATTAAAATCCACTACTAAATATTTATGCTGTTCTAAACGTTTTGGACCCAGAAAATAGGTTCATCTTCCCAAGCCTAAATAAAAAAATTTCGCGTTTTAATATCAATTTTTTTCTCGTAGATTTAAACAAAACGGATTGAATACAAATAATATGGGTGTTTCTTTTAAGTATTGCCCTTCACTACTTAAAAGACTAAAAAGTCCTTCTTAAAACAAATCATTCTTTGAGATTCCAGCAGTTCAATCATTGCAATGAGGTTGTTGTATACGTACACCATGCGCAGTAGCGTTTTGGAGAACAATCTATTCGCCAATCTTTGGGTTGGCTAAACCCTTAGCTATCATCAAAAGGAATGCTTAATAGGACCTTTTCGGACACTGCCAGGCCGAGTAACCATTTATTTTCTTTTTTAAGATTCCATGCCTTTACCGGCATAATGGATAAATAACATGAAGCAGCAAGAGAACTTAGATCAACTCTTGCAACAGCGAGAAGCAGAACTAAATGTAATTAACAGTGTGCAGGAAGCACTCGCCCACGCCATTAATCTGGAAGGGATTTATGAGTTGGTGGGCGAGCAGTTTCGGGACCTTTTTGATGCGCAAGTTACCGGTATTTACTCTTTTGATACGGATTCGGGCCTGGAACATTTCAATTATCTGTATGAAGATGGGGAGCGTCTCTACCCCGAATCCCGCCCGCTTAATAATATTCGAACGTGGCTTATTGAACATAATTCCATCCTTCATATTAAAGAAAATGCGAATAAAGCCATTTATGAAATTACGGGTGAAAAACACGTTGCTGTTCCGGGAACACGCCTTCCTAAAACCCTGCTTTTTGTTCCTCTAAAAGTAAATGATAAGATAGTAGGCTGCGTAAGCCTTCAAAACTTAGATCGCGAACATGCCTTTAGCGATTCAGATGTCCAACTTTTGAGCACACTTTCCAACAGCATGAGTGTGGCCCTCGAAAATGCCCGGCTCTTCAACGAAACCGAACAGCGAAATGCAGAATTGGCCGTCATCAACAGCGTGCAGCAAGGGCTGGTTGCCGAAATGGATATGCAGGGGATTTATGATTTGGTAGGCGAAAAAATCCGAAATTTATTTGATGCTCAGGTCACTGCAATCAGTACTTTTAATCCTGAAAATAGTATGGAGTATTTTCAGTACCTCTTTGAAAATGGGCAGCGTGTGCAGGCTGATCCACGCAAATATGATAAAATACGTCAACGCCTTATAAATACTCAAAAGCTGATCAATATTGAGGAAAATGCGAAAGAGGCATTTACCACTATCACCGGAGAATCTCCTACAGCGGTACCGGGTACAGACTTTCCAAAATCTATGGTGTTTGTGCCTTTGGTTGTTGGTGATATTGTGAGGGGATATGTAAGCCTCCAAAACCTGGACCGAGAACATGCCTTTAGTGATTCGGATGTGCGGCTGTTAAGCACGCTTGCAAACAGTATGAGCGTAGCCCTCGAAAATGCCCGACTCTTCAACGAAACCGAACAGCGAAATGCAGAATTGGCCGTCATCAACAGCGTGCAGCAGGGGCTGGTTGCTGAAATGGATATGCAGGGCATTTATGATTTGGTGGGAGAGCGAATCCGCGATCTTTTTGATGCGCAGGTAACAGGCGTTGTCACCTTCAACCATAAAGAAAAAACGGAAGACTTCAAGTATCTATTTGAAGATGGTGATCGCCTCTACCCTAATGATAGACCTTATGATTTAGTTAGAGCAAAGATAATTGAGGAAGGTTCTACTTTATTATTTAACGAACATGCGGCCGAATCTCTTTCCAAAATTTTAGGTAAGCCACATAAACCGGTTCCGGGTACTCGAGTCGCAAAATCAGTTGTTTATGTTCCCATGTTGGTTGGGAATACTACCCGAGGATATGTAACACTGCAGAACCTGGACCGGGAATACGCCTTTAGTGATTCGGATGTACGGCTGTTAAATACGCTGGTAAATAGCATGAGCGTGGCTTTGGAAAACGCTCGTCTCTTTAATGAAACCACTCGCCTGCTGGGCGAAACTGAACAACGGAATGCAGAATTGGCCGTCATTAATAGTGTGCAGGAAGGATTGGTTCGGGAAATGGATATGCAAGCCATTTATAGTTTGGTTGGCAACCGCATTTGTGAAGTACTGAATACCCAAACACTGCTAATCCGAACCTTTGACGATTCTAAAGAAATTGAAACTTGGGAATATGCCATCGAAAACGGCAAGCATTTACATGTTAATCCCCGGCCTTGCATCTGGGCTAACAAGTATCTGATTAAGACAAAAGAGTCACTGCTTATAAATACAGATTATGTAGAAACGGCCAGAAAATATGGCGACACCGAGCGTGGAATCACAAAAGGCTTAGCACCTAAATCGGCCATATTTGTTCCTATGATTGTAGGCGATATCGTAATCGGCTCCATCAGTCTTCAAAATGTTGAAAAGGAATATGCCTTTACAGAATCTGATGTACGGCTGCTTACCACCCTTACAAATAGCATGAGCGTGGCGCTCGAAAATGCGCGCCTCTTTAATGAAACCACCCGACTTTTGGCCGAAACAGAGCAGCGGGCTACGGAACTTCAAACCGTAAACAACATCAGTAAAGCGATGGTGTCTCAGCTCGAGTTCGACAAACTTATCGAATTTGTCGGGGATCAAATGAAAGAGACATTCAGAGCCGATATCGTTTATCTCGCTATCCACAACCAAAAAACAAACATGCTGCATTTCCCTTTTTATTATGGTGATGTAGCAGAATCACGACCTTTTGGAAATGGAATCACTGAAAAAATTATTACCAGCAAAACCCCAATTTTAGTGAATCATGACCTCGCGGAAGCCTATCAAAAAATAAAGGCCGAAAAAAAAGGAAAGATGGTAGAATCGTATCTTGGCGTTCCCATCATTATTGGCAAAAAATCAATTGGGGTGATTAGTGTTCAAAGTAAAGAACAGGAAAACCGGTTTAGTGAAAATGATCAGCGCCTGTTAACCACCATTGCTGCTAATGTGGGTATTGCCATGCAAAATGCAGAAGCCTACCAAAAGCTTCAGGCCGCATTAACCAATTTACGATCGGTACAGGAACAATTGATACAGCAGGAAAAGCTGGCTTCTCTGGGACAACTTACCGCCGGTATTGCGCATGAAATCAAAAACCCGTTGAATTTTGTAAATAACTTCTCGGAGTTGAGTATGGAATTGATTGAAGAGGCAAGAGACGAAGTGAAGGAGATTAATTCAACCTTTAAAATCCAAAATGTTGAATTATCTGGCCTCCTTGATGATATAGATATGAATCTCCGCAAGATTTACGAACACGGCACCCGCGCCGACGGTATTGTGAAATCTATGCTGCAACATTCCAGAGGCGGAAGTGGGAAATTAGAGCCGGTAGATCTAAACCAAATGGTGAAAGAATATGTAAATCTGGCTTTTCATGGCATGCGAGCCGGAAAGCAGCCCATCAACGTAGATATTGAGGTACAAGTGGAAGAGGACATCGGGAAAATACCTCTCATTTTTGAAGACTTCAGCCGGGTGATTTTAAACCTTGCCAACAATGCCTTTGATGCCATGCGCGATAAAATAGCGGCTCATAAAAATAAAGACGAGTCCTATAAACCCAAGCTATCGGTAACAACCGCACTGAAAGGAGATACCATTGTAATTCAGGTGAAAGACAATGGCCCCGGCATACCGAAAGATATCAAGGATAAGATTTTACAGCCCTTTTTTACGACTAAAAAAGGAACCGAGGGAACCGGACTTGGCCTCAGCATCACCAACGATATTGTAAAAGCCCATGGTGGATTGTTAGAAGTTGATTCCACTCAAAACGAGGGTACCTGCTTCACCATAAAATTATCCAAAGGTGGATGAACAATGAAAAAACCGATAACCATAACTTTGCAAAAAATTTGCTTCCTACAGTTGGCTTTACTGCTACTGCCTGCTATTTCCGCTTTTGCGCAGATTGAAAAGGAAGCCAAGACCACTATTTTAAAAAGTGAGGCTCCCACTCTTCGGTTTGAACACCTCGGGGCTAATGAAGGCATGGCGCAAGCCAGTGCCAACAGCATGATGCAAGACAGCCAAGGCTATCTCTGGATTGCAACGCAGGGTGGGTTACACCGCTACGACGGGCATGAATTTAAAGTATTTGCGGCTACTCCATTCGATACCACCTCCCTTTCGGAAAGCTGGGTTTGGGGCATGTCAGAAGCAAAAAATGGGGATATCTGGGTGACTACCGAAGGCGCTGGCCTCAACCGTTTAGATCAGGCTACCGGCCAGTTTAAGAAATACTTTTTCAATCCTGAAGATTCCACCAGCCTGTCTAGCAATCGCACTTCTATTCCTTTTGAAGACAGCCGTGGCGATTTATGGGTGGGTACCTTTGATAATGGCCTTAACCGTATGAAAGCAGGGGAAGACGGAAAATTCATTCGTTTTGTACATGTTCATGATGATTCTACTACCCTCTCAAGCCAAAGTATTTTCTTTATTGATGAGGATGCAGAAGGGAATATTTGGGCGGGCTCTAACAATGGGGTTAACCGTATTGACCCTAAGACCAATAAAGTTACTCGATTTCTTTTTGATGAGGATGGAAGTAAGTTTTACGGCTCCTCAAATTTCGTCCCTGATCAATATCTACCGAAAGACCAGCCGGATATTGTATGGCTGGCCACGGGAGATGGCCTTGTTCGCCTTACCATCAAAACTGGCTCATACGAACGCTTTCAGATTGCACCCAATGAAAATAATACTGTCAATCCCCTCAATGATCTTTTAAAGGTAGTCCCCGACCCAAATAATCTCAACGTTTTGTGGGTGGGAGGCCGGGGTACAGGAGTTGCTCGATTCGATATTCAAGCAGAAACATTTACCACCTATCGCCATAACTCAAAAGATCCAAACAGCCTCAGCGAGAACATTGTTCAATCACTCTTTGCAGATCGCTCGGGCACCATTTGGGTGGGTACCTCAACCGAAGGGCTGGATGCCTTCAATCCCGGGGCGGTTAACTTCACCCACCTGAGTAATGACCCTGATAATGATGAAAGTATGGCTCCCGGAATTGTTTGGGGTCTCTATGAGGATAAAAATGATGTCCTATGGATAGCAACGGATGTTGGATCCGCTGGTACCTATCTCACCCAATTTGACATTATTACGGGCGAAACAACGCGCTACAAGTTCAACCCGGATGATTCTACCACGCTCCTGCCCGGTAACTATCAAACGTTTGCGGATGATGCGGATAACAAAAGCGGAATTTGGGTCGGCGGAAGTGTTGGATTGAATTATCTGAACCGTTCTACCGGGAAATCAATATACTATCAGCATCCCTTCCTTGAAGAAAATTGGGGGCGTAATAACATCTTTGCACTTTTGCCTACTGCAGCTGATGAACGCATACTTTGGGTTGGAAGTATTGGTGGGCTCGATCGTTTCAACACCCGCACCAGAACATTTGAGCACGTTTTCATAACCGCAGATACCTCGGACCAAGAACCCATTATTCTAAGCTTGGTCCAGGATTCAGAGCATACACTGTGGGCAGGCACAAACGGTGGTTTATTTCGGATTGATCCCAAAGGAGAAATCACATTAGCCTCCGCTTATAATCCAAGGGATACGACCGCTATTAATGATGATAAAATACAGGCTATGGTAGCCCGCCCCGAGGAACCGGGTGTTATTTGGCTGGCTATGCATAGCGGTGGGCTAAATCGTTATGATTCAAATACGGGTAAAGCCCTCCATTATACTACCAAAGATGGGTTACCGAGTAATACCGTTTACGGCCTTCTTGAAGACAATAGCGGTACGCTTTGGATGAGCACCAATAACGGAATTAGTAACTTTGACCCCGCTACTAAAACCTTTCGAAACTACGGTCTGGACGATGGTTTAATGGCGCTCGAGTATAACCAAAGTGCATTTTCAAAAGGGAAGAACGGAGTGCTTTACTTTGGCAGCGGTAAGGGCGTAACTGCTTTTGTGCCCGAGCAATTGCACACCAATGAGGTGCCTCCACAGATTGCCCTTTCTGATTTTAAACTTTTCAACCAATCGGTACCCATAGCCCCCGATTCTCCACTTACAAAACCGCTCAACAAGACAAAAAAAATTAAGCTTAACTATACTCAAAATGAAGTGGCGTTTAACTTCGTAGCCCTTCACTTTGCTAACGCTGATAAAAATACCTACGCTTATCAGTTGGTTGGGTTTGATAAAGACTGGATTAATGCCGGTACGCAACGCTCCGCCACCTACACCAACCTTCCACCCAATGACTATACCTTCCGTGTTAAAGCGGCCAATGCCGATGGCGTTTGGAATGAGCAGGGAATTTCCATTCAGCTTTCTATTCTGCCCCCTTGGTATCAAACCTGGTGGGCATACGCATTTTTCCTCTGTGTTATAGGCTTAGCAGTATTCGGGATTGATCGGGCACAGCGGTATCGGCTTTCTAAAAAAGAGCGAGAGCGTTCCAGTCTTCGGGAAGCAGAACTCCGAGCAGAAGCAGAAAATAAGCGCCGTGCCGATACGGAACAACTCAGTCAGATTGGGCAGGCTATCACCTCCACTCTTTCCGTAGAAAAAATCATCGAAACGGTGTACGAAAATGTAAATGCTTTGATGGATGCCTCTATCTTTGGCGTTGGAATCTATAACAAAGAGAAGAACCTTCTTGAATTTCCCGCTACCAAAGAAAAAGGCAAGATGCTGCCACCTTATGTAAATCGGGTTGATAAAGACGATCGCCTTTCCGTTTGGTGCTTCAAAAACAAAGAAGACGTCATCATTAGTGATTATCAAATAGAGCATACAAAATATCTAAAGTCGTATAAACCACCCATCGAAGGCGAAGATTCCGCATCGGTACTGTATTTGCCGCTGATCCAGCAAAACCGAGTAATTGGGGTAATAACCACCCAAAGCTTTAATAAAAATGCATACACCGAGTACCATGTAAACCTGCTGCGGAACTTAGCTACTTACGCGGCTATTGCCATTGACAACGCCTCGGCCTACCGACGCCTGAATGCAACGCTGAGTGAATTACAAGACATGCAGCAACAATTAGTTCAGCAAGAAAAATTAGCCTCCCTTGGACAGCTCACCGCCGGCATTGCGCATGAAATCAAAAATCCGCTCAACTTTGTGAACAACTTTTCGGAGCTATCGGTTGAAATGATTGATGAAGTGCGGACTGAAATAGAATCTATAAAAGCCTATGGTGATGCTCCGGTACCGAGTAAAGCTCTTGACGAAATATCTGAACTTCTGGATGATATAGACACCAATCTCAAAAAAATTCATGAACATGGTTCTCGGGCGGATAGTATTGTCAAATCGATGTTGCAGCATAGCCGGGGCGGCTCAGGTAAAAAATCGCCCACCGATTTAAATGGTTTGATAAAAGAATTTGTCCACCTCTCCTTTCATGGTATGCGAGCCGGTAAAAATCCCATTAACGTTGATCTGCAATTTGATTTGGATGAGCGAATTAAGGTGGTACCGCTCATTGCAGAAGACTTCAGCCGGATTATTGTGAATTTATGCAACAATGCCTTTGACGCCATGCGGGAAAAACTGGTAGCAGACGACAGCGGGAAATACAAACCCATTCTCACCATACGAACCCAACAAAAGGACGATGGCATTACCGTAGATATTGAAGACAACGGGCCGGGCATTCCCCAAAAAATTAAAAGTAAAATCATGCAGCCGTTCTTCACCACCAAGAAAGGAACAGAAGGCACCGGCTTAGGACTTTCAATCACCAACGATATTATTAAAGCCCATGGCGGAACGTTAGAAATTGAAACAAAAGATCAGCAGTTTACTCGCTTTAGAGTATATTTAACATAAATAAGGTACTTATATGAAATTTTTGGTTGTAGATGATGAACGTGATGTAGAAATGCTGTTTCGGCAAAAATTCAGGAAAGAAGTTCGCAAGGGATTGCTGGAATTAGAATTTGCCTTTTCGGGCAATGAAGCGCTTGAGTTACTTCACAATAAACAACCGCCGGATGTAGTCTATATCTTTTCGGACATTAATATGCCGGGCATGACGGGCTTCGAACTGTTAGAAGCCGTAAAAGAACAGTTTCCACAAATTAATGTGAGCATGATCTCAGCCTATGGCGATACGGAAAATTATGATCGTGCCATTAATTCAGGAGCTAAAGAATTCTTTACCAAACCCATCGACTTTGACTCCCTTAAACAGGAATTACGTCAAATGTTGGATGAGTAAACTTAATATCAGGCAAATCAAAAAATAATGAGACCTTATAAAATAATGATTGTGGACGACGAACCGGATTTGCAAATGCTAATCTTGCAACGCTTTCGCAAACAAATAAAAAACGATACCTACGACTTCTGTTTTGCCGAAAATGGGGAAGAAGCACTAAATATGTTGGGAGATTTTGATGATATTTCACTTGTTCTCTCGGATATCAACATGCCCAAAATGGACGGGCTTACCTTTCTGGCTGAGGCTCAAAAGCTGAATAATCCCATTTTAAAAACCGTTATTGTTTCGGCCTACGGAGATATGGAAAATATCCGCACGGCCATGAATAGAGGTGCCTTCGATTTCGTCACCAAACCCATCGACTTTAAAGATCTGGAGATTACCATCGAAAAAGGGTTAACTGAAATTAAATATTTATTGGAAGCACATCAGCAAATGAAAACGCTGAAATCCGTTGAATTTGATCTGGAGACAGCTGCCAGAATTCAGAAAAAAATTCTACCCCAAGTATTCCCCCCTTTTCCCCACCGCAAAGAATTCGATATTTATGGCGAAATGCATACCGCCAAACAAGTGGGCGGAGACTTCTATGATTTCTTTCTACTGGATGAACATCGCTTTGGATTTGTGATTGGAGACGTGTCTGGAAAAGGCGTTCCGGCCTCCATATACATGGCCGTTTCCAGAACTATGCTCAAAGCCATTGCTTCCCAAATTGACGATCCTGCAACCTGTCTTTCCACCGTCAATGCCATGCTCATTCCGGAAAGCGATATGACTACTTTTGTTACCGTTTTTTACGGTGTTTTAGACACCCGAAGCGGAGAAGTCAGATACTGTAACGGCGGGCATAACTTACCCTATATAGTACGAAAAGACGGGAATGTAGAAGAAATCGAGAATACTTCCGGGCTTCTGCTCGGCAAAATTGAAGCCATCCAATTTGAAACCAAATCTATTCAATTGCAGCCCGGAGATAAAATTCTCATGTTTACAGATGGGGTTACCGAAGCCACCGCTCAAAATGAGGATATGTACGAGGAACCTCGGCTTGAAGCCTTTTTGCAAAAACATCATCAAGATAATTTAAACAAACTGGTGCGGAGTTTAATCGTAGATGTGATGAAATTCATGGGCAAAGCAGACCAATCTGACGATATCACCGTACTTTCCGTTGAATATAACGGGGCATAATTACAGTCCTCTACATAAAGTACACAAGCCTCCATCACCTTTCTCGTGACTCCATTTCCTTAAATTCCGGCTTCTTAGAAGTTCCAACCTCAGTAAACGGAAATTGGAATCACGCCCTATTTAAGCCTCAAAATTAATTGCCCTACAGTTATACTCTTCTTATCTTTGAGGCTCGCAAATATTTGCACCCGTAGCTCAATTGGATAGAGTACCTGACTACGAATCAGGCGGTTGGAGGTTCGAATCCCCCCGGGTGTACTTTTATAAAATTTTGAAGCCCAATAGCCTACAGCCGTTGGGCTTTTTTTATGGGGACAACAGGGGGACGCGGCTTTTGGGTAACAATTGGGTAACAGAATGGCTTGGCCGGATTTAAATAATTGGGTTTTAAAGCTGGTTATGAAGGTCCACCTTCGTAACGAGGAGGGCACTCCCATTGAGAGCGAGACAAGGAGTTGTAACTCCTTGCAGCCAAGATGCTGACACCCCCGTCATGCCGCACAAGTGTAGCGCAGCGGAACGCAGATGCGGTATCTCCTTAATTAAAGCAACCAGCGCTAAAAAGGAGACCACCATCAAGTGCGAGGTGACGGGGAAGTTGGGTTTTGGAGGATTAATCAGGCCAATCCTTTAATCAAGTAAATCATGGTTCAGATGGGAAAGTCCACGAATCTAGCCACATCCATCACCCCGTTCCTTTAGCTTTTTAGGTTTAGCACAATAACTCGATTGGAACGGAAAGATGGATTCGAGCTGTAATCTCCATCTTTCGGGCCCAGCCCGGGTGATGGAGATGGGCCAAGAGCTGGGATGTTTGTTTTACCTCATTGCAATGGAAGCTGGAGCTTCCCAGAAGGCATTACGAAGCAGGAACTTCGTAACGAGCAACAAATCAGAACACAGAATTGGGCTTGATACACCCCGTCATGCCGCACAAGTGTAAGTGTAGCGTAGCGAAACGACGATGCGGTATCTCCTTGATTAAAGCAACCAGCGTTGAAAAGGAGACCGCGCATCAAGTGCGAGGTGACGGGAAAATCGGGCTTTGATTCAGATTGTAATCAGAAACGTAATTCCAAATTTTGAATTCTGAAACCCCATTTACAATTAACCCAATCCCTAATTCCCCATTCTGTATTCTGAGTTCTATATTCTAAAACCCCTACCCCACCCTCTTATCATACAATCTCTCTTGAAAGCCGATAAAAATAGTACGTATCTCTGATGTTGTTCCAAGTTCTCGTTTGGCGTTTGTAAGAGCTCTGTATTTTAGTGTAAGAAGCTCGGGGAGCTTTGTGTCATCAAGTTCTGCCACTCCATTGCGGGTGTACTGATCTATGACGAAATTGATGAAATCTTGCTGTTTTTCATTGTATGAACCGAGATGAAGCTTGGCATAGCTCGCTCGTTCTAAGCGCCGGACAATTCTTGAATGAAAGGCGATATAGGAAAGTACATCAAACAGGTCACTGCCTTTACCTCGAACGAGGGCTTTTAAATCGCTTAGCTGCTGTGCAGTATATCCTTTTTCACTTAATTCTTCGAGTAGCCGTTTTCGTGTTTCGGGTAAGCTCCAAATTTTGCGCAACTCGTCTTCACTCTTGAAAAACGACGGGATGTCTCCAAATAGATTTTCAACAAACTGTGTAGAAGAAATAGGCTTTCCATCTGGGCTCCAAAAACTGGTTTTAACCATCGAGTCTAATTCTCTAATTTTGTTATCAGATAACTTCACTCGTACAATAGTTCGGGGTGGATTATCACAAACACAGGGAGAGTTTCCACAAACTTCACAATAGGTTGGCTCATTCACACAAATACACGGGCTTGCACCACAAGCTTCACAAACTTTCGGTGGCGGTGGTTCACTGATAATAGGAGGCTCAAGAGGTTCTCCATCCCAATCAGGATCGCTGAATTTACTGTGTGCATTTCTGAAGAAATCGTAAATAGTAAAATAATCTTTGCCATCAAAAAGACGAGTTCCCCGGCCAACAATTTGCTTAAACTCAACCATGGTATTTACATTCCGCATCAGCACAATATTCCGGATTTCAGGTGCATCTACGCCAGTGCTTAGTTTTTCGGAAGTTGTTAGGATGGTTGGGATTATTCGTTCGTTATCTTGGAATTCTTTTAGATGTTGTTCACCACGTTTTCCATCATCGGCAGTAACGCGATGGCAATAGTTTGGATTCTTTGAATCGGACAGCTGATTAATCAGATTACGAATAGCGGCGGCATGAGCTTGAGTAGCACAAAACACTAACGTCTTTTGGTTCTGATTAATCATATCCATCAAAACCTCCACTCGAAATCGTTCAACTCCCATAATCTCGATGATCTTGTTCTGCTCTTCTTGAGAATATTCTCTTTCCTCATCAATTTCCCCCTCAATAATTACATCATCGGGCGTATATCGGTAGCTATCGCCTGTAGTTGAAATCTCTTTTACACGGAATGGAGTTAGGAAGCCATCATTTATTCCTTCTTTGAGGGAATAGGTATAAACAGGATCTCCAAAATATTCATACGTATCTACGTTTACATCTCGTTTTGGAGTTGCCGTAAGCCCTAATTGCACCGCAGGACTGAAATGCTCCATTATAGCTCGCCAGCTACTTTCGTCGTTGGCACCGCCTCTGTGGCACTCATCAATCACAATAAAATCGAAGAAATCTTCTGGATATTCTCCAAAATAGGGAGAGTTATCCGGGCCGCTCATAAAGGTTTGGAAGATGGTAAAGAATACACTGGCGTTTTTTGGAACAGACCCTTTTTTTCGGATTTCATGAGGGGTAATCCGCACCATTGCATCTTCATCAAAAGCGTTGAAGGCATTGAAAGCTTGATCGGCTAAAATGTTTCTATCGGCCAGAAAGAGAATTCGGGGAGAACGTTCTCCATCTCGTCTCAAATTCCATTTGGCTTTAAATAATTTCCATACGATGTGGAAAGTAGTGGCTGTTTTTCCAGTTCCCGTAGCCATGGTGAGTAAAAGTCGGTCTTTCCCTTCCGCTATGGCATCCAGGGTTTTTATGATCGCATTATTCTGAAAGTAATAGGGAGGATATTTACCCTGATATAATTTGTAGGGAACGGCCTGAAATCTCTTTTTCCAATCCCACTGCTCCGGCTTTTGCTCCACTACTTTAGCTGGATAGGTCATTTCCCATAACTCATCGGGTGTGGGGAAAGTGGATATTTCGCCCTCCGTGCCTGCCTGCATATCCATCGCATAAATGCGTTTTCCATTGGTAGAGTACGTGAATCGGATATTCAAACGTTCGGCATAATCTTTAGCCTGACCAACTCCAGCGGAATAATCTTTATCTCTCGCTTTGGCTTCAATCACCCCAATTCTTCGGTTATTGTAATGCAGCACATAATCTGCGCCCAAAGCTGTTGCTCGTTTATTATTTCCTATAAGCCTGCCTTTGTTGATTGGAAATTCCACCAAAATTTGACTTCCCTCCACCTCTCCCCAGCCGGCAGCTCGCAAGGCAGGATCGATTAGCTCTAATCTGGTTTGTGCTTCGTTCATAAATGGTGAATTAGCCGGTAACGTATGGAATTTATTTTAATGA
>JBDNFJ010000079.1:0-10901 GCA_041689895.1 Gracilimonas sp.
ATTACTTTCTACAACAGACACCGAGCTCATTCTTCCATTGGCGAGCAAACCCCATGGCAGTATTATCGGGAAGTAGCTTAAATGAGATCAATAAATTATAAAACCCTAAATCGCTGTCCGATCAACCCAGACCACTACAGTAATCCTGATGTACAAGAAATTAGGTATGAGAGTTTCTCTATGCTTTTCGATGCATTATCGAATAATCGCATTATAAACATGCCTACGTCTAAGGCACCAAAGGCTGAACAGGCACTACTGAAAAAACTGGGAATACATTCGATTTTGCTTTTACCGGTTTTTATTGAAGAGGATTGGTTTGGATTTATCGGGTTCGACTCCATCAAAGAAGTGCGTGAATGGAATGAGTATGAGCTTCTTGTATTAAAAACAGCGGCTGAAATTATAGGCACCTATCTGAAGCGTAATATAATTGAGCAATCGCTGGTGGAGCAGAAGAATTTCAATCAACAGATATTGGATGAACTGCCCAGCATCGTGGTGATTGTGGATAAGAATATGAATCTGATACTTTGGAATAAAGCCAGTGAGCGCTTAACGGGCTACTCTCAAGCAGAACTTGCAAATATGTCGACCATTGAACTTGTTGCAGAGCAAGATCATGAAGAACTTCGTGCAGCCTTCCAACGAATACTGGCCCACAAACCTGGCGGACAAGAACTTCACATAAGGCATAAAAGAGGAACACTAACGCCTTATTACTGGCTGGGAAGTTTAATTGAAATGAATGGCGAAGAAGTATTTTTGAACATTGGGCTCAATATCAGCGCACAAAAAGAAATGGAAAGGGAGTTGCGCGAAGAAAAACGTTTTGCGGATGCTGTGATCAATGGCATGCCGGGCACCTTTTTTATGCTGGATAAAGATTTAAAGTATGTGAGGCTAAATGAAAATATGGCCAAAGAGTTGGGATACAGCATAGATGAGCTTATGTCTGGAGAGCCTTTAAGCATATATCCCGAGGATCAGCAGAAAAAATTGGGGGAGAAAGTAAAAGAAGTGCTTGAAAAAGGTTTTGTGAGTGTGGAATCGTACCCGATCAGCAAGGATGGAAAAACATTGAGCCGAAATCTAAATGCGGTACGCTTTGATCGTGATGGGGAAACATTCATAATTGGTACGGGGCAGGATATCAGTGATCTTAAACAGCGTGAAAAGGAATTGCAAGATTCCATCAATGAAAAACAAGTACTTTTGCAGGAGATCCATCACAGAGTAAAAAATAATCTGGCGGTAATATCCGGATTACTTGAATTGCAGTTAAATGAATATGAAGATCCCGTCTTTCAAAGGCTGATTCAGGAAAGTCAGTCTCGCATTAGAACAATGGCAATGATTCATGAGAAATTGTATCGATCTGAGAATTTGAGCAGAATCCCCATGTTGGAATACGTGGAGGATTTAGTTGGCCAGATTAGAAAGGGAATTAAAATCGGGGAAAAGCATATTTCTATCGATATAAACATCGAGGACATTGAGCTGAATATCAATCAAGCCATACCATTTGCACTTGCATTGAATGAAATTCTATCCAATGCGCTGGAACATGCTTTTAAAAATCAGCAAAAGGGTAAAGTTGTAGTTGAGCTGTACGAAGAAGATAATTTCATTCACAGTACCATAAAAGACAATGGGCAAGGGATGAGTGAAAGCCAGAAGATGGGTCAAAGCTCTTCGCTGGGAATGACGCTCATCCGTGCTTTACTTACTCAAATTGATGCGGATTGGGGGATTGACGGAGAACACGGAGTAACGTACAGCATCCGCTTTGAAAAGCACGCAAAAGGCACTGATAATGCACTTAATGGGTTGGATGATTAAGGAACATTCTGCATTAGATGCGCCTCAATATTAAGATCAAAAAAGCTACAGTCTAATGGAATCTCGGGTAGAGT
The DNA here is from genome assembly GCA_041689895.1 of Gracilimonas sp. Taxonomy (GTDB): domain Bacteria; phylum Bacteroidota; class Rhodothermia; order Balneolales; family Balneolaceae; genus Gracilimonas. The sequence continues at coordinate 1,917 of JBDNFJ010000079.1, forward strand.
TCAGAGCCTTTTTCCATAATTAATCCACAAACATAGCCGGGTGCCTTTTATGAAAACCGGTTGCATCCTGATAGGCTTTGGCAACCGAAAGCACCGTAGCTTCATCAAACAAATCCCCAATAAATGTGATGCTTGTCGGGTGCATATCGTCGGTAAAACCATTGGGAAGCACCAAGCCTGGATGTCCCGTTAGGTTGGTAATCAGCAGGTTTGCTCCGCCAAAAGATGGAGAAACATACACATCCACTTGTTGCATCAAAGAATCCATTTTTTGTATAAGCTGATACCGTGCTCGGTTCGCGTTTATGTATTCGGTAGCCGGAATAAAATGTGCCGCACGGAAGGTATTTGGCCAAGCACCGGGTTGCTGCCATTTCATGGAATCGTCCTTATTGGTGAGGGTAAGCTGATCGAAAGATGCGGCTCCTTCAGCCGTTAGAATCACACTCAACGGACCCACGTTAAATTTGGGAAGTTCAATAGGAATCAGTTCAGCTCCTAAATCACGGAGCGTTTCAAGTACCAGACTGTCGCGTCCTTTATTCCAGTAATCGCGATTAAAGGCAGAAGCCAAGTATCCTATTTTAAGCTTGGTTATGTCGAGCTTTGCATTGTAGTTGAAAGGAAGCTCAACGATGGTTTGGTCCTTACCATCTGCGCCATAAATGGCATTAAATACAAGAGCAGCATCTTCTACGCTTCGGGTTAATGCACCTATTTTATCCATGCTCCAGCTCAACGCCATAGCCCCGGTTCGGCTCACTCTGCCATACGTTGGGCGTAATCCCGTGGTTCCGGTTCGGGTTGCTGGCGATACAATAGAGCCTAAGGTTTCGGTGCCAATGGCAAAAGGGAATAAGCCTGCTGCGGTGCCAGAAGCAGATCCCGCTGAAGAACCACTGGAGCCTTGATCTAAATCCCAAGGATTATTGGTGCGGCCTCCAAACCAAATATCACCATAAGCCAAAGCGCCCAGCGTTGTTTTAGCAATAAGTACGGCACCAGCTTCATCCAATTTTTTGATAACGGTTGCCGTTTTGTTGATTACCTGATCTTTATATGGCGTAGCGCCCCACGTTGTTTTATAACCTTCTACGGCCAGCAAATCTTTTGCACCATAAGGAATACCATGCAACGGACCGCGATAAATACCATTTTCCAATTCCACATCCATTTGTTCGGCCTGTTCCAGCGCACGTTTTCGGGTTATCGTTACAATGGCTTCCAAATCGCCGTTATATTCTTCAATGCGGTTTAAGAAAAATTTAGTGAGTTCAACAGAAGTGATTTTATGATTTTTGATCAATGACGCCAACTGCCCAATGGTATAAAAAGCCAGATCGTTACGGTTTTCCGGCAATACTACATTTTGAGGAAGATCCCACACTTGTGCCTTTTGTTGAAAATTAAAACGTTTGCCAACAGGAATCGGGTTGAAGTTGATGGCTGGTGGAATCGAATTATCCAGCTTGAAGTTGCGTATGGCCTTGAGGTCCTTCCGGGTATCCTGCAAGGCCTCAATCATCGTGTCTCGCTCGGTTTGGGTGAAGTTTAGCCCAATTACCGAAGCTGCATTCTTTAACATTGAGGATGTGATGGGAGCATCTTCCGATTTGATGAGCGTGAAGGCAAGCAGGAAGCCGAGAGTAAGCCCCCCGGCAAAGAGCATGATTTTGTTGAACTTTTTCATGATATATGTACACGACTAAGGATTGGAAAGAATCTTTAAAATAAAAAAGAAAAAGGGCATAAACAGAGCTTAAATATAGATTATCTCAGTAAGCTCACTTTTTATTATCAAATTTGTAAAAAAAGGAGATCCCATTTTTTATTCATGCAACGGCGAGGTGCCGATGTCAACTTAAAGTTTCCCGAAATTTGTTATCTCGATAGTAGGTTTTATCGTGGGAATTAATGGCAAATTGTGAGTATAAACTTCACAAATGTTGATAATAAAAACAACAAGAGGGCAAAGCTTCTTGTCCTGATAAACCCTGTTTTTGGTCTAATCTTAAAATTGAGATTTCTTCTTCCACCCACAAATACGAAAAACTACGTTTGAATTATTTAAATATGTGGTTAATTTGAAAACGAATTAATGATGGTCTCGGGTGGATGTTAAATCGCCCAGAGTTAAAAGGGAATCTCGTGAGAAACGAGAGCTGTTCCCGCAACTGTAATCCGAATTCGCCAGCCGGCGGATCAATCGCAGCCTCACCTTTGCCACTGTTTCTATGATGAAACGGGAAGGCGCTGCAAACGGAGAAGTCAGGAGACCTGCCATCGTTTAACCGGTGCAAATTCTTCGGGAAAAAGAAGTTGCGGATACGAACGATATGCGTTTCTCCCTAATTTTATTTCTGTATGTGAGCTTGTTATATGCTGATGCTTCCGCTCAACAAGTAGCAGACACCCTTCGCCTTGATGATGTTGAAGTTCAGGCTTCCCGCATTTATGTGGCAGAGCGGTATCAACCCATTGCGCTTTCCAGCATAGATTCTACACGAATCCAATTTCAAACCATAGGTAATATTTCAGATTTGCTGCAAGCGTATGCCCCAGTTTATGTGCGGACGAATGGCCCCGGCGGACTTGCTACTATTTCTCAACGAGGGTATAGCCCATCGCAAACGCAGGTGCTTTGGAATGGATTTCAGTTAAATCACGCTATGCTTGGCCTCACCGATCTCTCTTTAATTCCTTCTTTTGCGGTAGAAGGAATAAGCATTGCTTCTGGAAATGGGAATACTTCTTTTGGGGATAGAGGAGGAGGGACTATCGCCCTAAAAATTCGGCAGCCTAAAAATGATGTCGGTCTTTCGCATGCTATCGGTTCATTTGGCCAGTCCGTTTCAGAAAGCTATGCGGGGGTGAAATTTGGGAAATGGTCGCTGGGATTGGTAGCAGGCGTTGAAGATTCCAAGAACGATTTTACTTATACCGTCCGTGAGTTCAGCAATCAGCTGGGCGGCTTTGCGGATGTTGAAAAATCGCGTGGGAATAATCGACTGATATCAAAAACAGGGATTCTATCGCTGGGTTGGAAAGACGGACGAAAGCAATTTTCAACCATGTTTTGGGCGCATGATAGATCGAATGAAATTCCCGGTTCAATTACAGGATTAACGCCACAGGCTCATCAAAATGATGCTTTTTTACGATGGATGAGCCGCTATACCACTTCCATCCAAAAGTATAAAATTACCGGAAAGCTATATTACAACCGCCAGCAGTTAGATTTCATCAATCCGGCAAACAACACCAATAGCCTGAGTACCAGTTCCGCCGTCATTGGAGAGGTAGAACTAAGAGGTTCACTGCTTCCAAAGCTTCAGCTTATTTCAGCCATTCAACTTGGACAAAGCTGGGTTAAAGCCACCGAATATTCCGGCTCACCCGAACGAACTCAGATCACCATTCAGGCAAATCCGATTTGGCATCCTTTAGACCCAGTTCATATTTATGGCGGAATTCGATTCGATCATTACAGTGATTTTAACGAAGCTTATTCAGCTAATTTGGGTGCCAATATTGAAGTAGTTGGGGATCTGTTATTTCTGAAAGGGCAGCTGAGTCGCAATTTTGTAGTTCCTACTTTTAACGATTTGTACTGGCCAAAGCTGGGCAATTCCAGCCTAAAGCCGGAAAGTAATATTAAGTATGAGGTGAGTCTTCTTTTGGAAAAGAAATGGGCCGAGATCCAAAACCAATTTGAGTTTACGCTTTATGATGGCAGGGTAGAAGATGGCATTCGGTGGCTGCCGGGTTTGGATGGTCTTAGCCGCCCACAAAATTTGGAACAACTACGGCTTTTGGGATTTGAAATCAGAGAAGGTATTCGGCTGGAAAAGGGAGATTTCTATGCCCACCTTCAGGGAATTTTACTGCATAGTTTGGCTGAACTACGAAAGCCTCGGTTTGAGGGAGATCAGGCGGTAGGAAAGCAGCTCAGATATACCCCAAAGTGGCAGGTCAAATCTTCGATTCTGATGGGCTGGAAAAATCTGAGCAGCCTATTCAGCTATAATCTCACGGATAAACGGTTTTCAACCGCCGACCACAGTAGTCCCTTTGACCCATTGCCTGCGTACCGCCAAGCAAACTGGAGCGCCTCCTATCAATTCATCGTACATCAGTTTCAAATTAATCCACAGTTTAGTGTTCAAAATTTGTTCGACGAACACTATTCAATCATTAAAGATTACCCCATGCCGGGGCGATCGTATCAATTCAAATTAACGCTAAGATATTCATTCAAATAACAAATCATGCAAAAAATCAGATACCTATTTCTACTCCTTATACTTTCAATAAGCTATAACGGAATTTCTCAAAATCGCGAATTGGTTCAGGTTGTGATAGGCAATGAAGGAAACTTTGACACGGGAAATGCAACGCTAACCAACTACTTGATTGAAAATAAAACAGCAACTGATGGAGTATTTCTCGCCAAAAACGGAACTGGAATTGGGGATGTGGTACAAAGCATAACTTGGATAAAAAAGCAATTATATGTGGTACTAAATAATTCACAAAAAATAGTGATTTTAGATCCGGACACTTTTCAACAAGCCAGACAAATATCATTGCCGGCGGGCTCAAGTCCACGAGAAATGGTACAGGTGAGTGAGGACAAAGCCTACGTCACCGATATGTATGGCAGCTTGGCCTACATTGTAAATATTAATGATTACTCGGTTTCTGCCACTGTAATACCAGCTGGTTTAAATGCTGATCAAATTGTTGAATATGAGGGATTTGCCTACATAGCGAACTACGGTTTTGGAGCTGACAGCACCATTTTTAAAGTGGATGTTTCAACAGACGCCGTAGTTGATACTTTTGTGGTAAGTCGCGGTCCGGGAGGCATGGAGGTTGATTCAAACGGAACGCTTTGGGTAGTTTGTGCTGGGTATCCCGGAGATTTTGATGAAAGTTATAATGTGATTGCTGGGACCTCAAAACCGGGTGGTGTACACGGCATCAACTTGTCGAATGGAGAAGAGGTTGCCTTTGCTGAGCTACCCTCGGCAGGTTCAGATATTGCTTTGGATGAAGTGCGGGGCAAGGTATATGTAAATACGGGCGGACTAAGAGCATTCGATATTAGTACCCAAACGTTTTCGGCGGATACGCTGCTAAAAGGAAGTTTTTATGCTTTTGATTACGATAAAGAAAACCAACAGTTTTATTTGGCGAATGCGAAGGATTTTTCATCGGCAGGAGAGATTACGCTTTATAAAGAATCAGAAAGAGTTACGGGAACATTTAGTGCAGGGATTATCCCAGGAAGCTTTCTTTTTGTGTATGATGATATGCTACATACCTCGTCGGAAAATTCAGAGATGATTGTCGGATTTGAGTTAAATCAAAACTATCCAAACCCATTCAACCCGACAACTCAAATTCAGTATTCCATCCATCGGGGTGGGCAGGTGCAGCTGGCGGTTTTTAACAGTATCGGAAAGAAGGTAGCAGAGTTAGTAAATAGCACGCAAGCAGCTGGGGTGCAATCTGTCCAGTTTAATGCATCAAATCTATCCTCTGGAATATACTTCTACCGGATTGTTACTCCGTCCGGATCTCTGGTTAGAAAGATGATGCTGATTAAATAGAATACTAAAGGATTGCTCGAATATTTTATTCAGAGGGATTGAATACTATAAGCCATCTATAATTCTTTTTGACACTATATATAAAGAAGGACGTTCGTAATTGAGCGTTCTTCTTTTAGTTTAATCAATGAAGTCCATTTTTTTAGAAGATGCTTTTCCAGTATAGAGAGGAAGTTCTTTTGTCGATAAAGTTAAAATATGAGGGTCTTCCTGAGGTCTGTTTGTTGTATAATAACATATATCATGTAATGTATAAAGCATATAATTTAAACACGATAGATAATCAGCTTAATTAATGAGGTTTATTGAATTAATATTTTTTATAAAATGAAGAACCTGAATTTTAGCCTAAATTAGTGATGTGGATAACTTTTTCAATCCAAGGAGGAATTCAACACTTCAAAATCAGGCTCCAAGTAAGTATTAAGATGTTTTTAGATTCTTTCTTAGGAAAGCAATAATCAGAGTAAATAATATTTATAATAAAAAAAACATTATTTAAGTTTCTTTTGATTGGTTCTGAGATTAATCGAATCCAGATGTGGATAAGTATTGGTTTTTGTGGAAAAGTAATTGATTTATTTCTTGCTGAAATAGCTTCTCTCGTTTATATTAATTCGTACTTCTTTAGGTGATGATATATCGGGAATAGTTTTGATTTGTCTCTCATCTGCGAAGGTTAAAAGTAATAACATTAATACTAACGAAGTACGCCAATGAAATTTACTCGCTTCTACACCAAGTCTAATTGGAAGACACCATTTGATGACATAGAATTTGCAACACGCACCTCTGAAATTAAAAACCCTGACGGCTCTCAAGTATTCCACATGGAAAATGTGGTGGTACCCAACAGCTGGTCTCAGGTTTCCACGGATGTTATCGCTCAGAAATATTTCAGAAAAGCGGGAGTTCCAGCAAAGCTGAAAAAGATTAGCGAGGAAGGCGTGCCCAAATGGCTACGGCGTTCAGAAGCGGATGAAAAAGCACTCAAAGATTTAAGTGAAGATGAACGCTACTCCCATGAAATTGATAGCCGTCAGGTCTTCCATCGTTTGGCGGGATGTTGGACCTATTGGGGCTGGAAGAATGATTACTTTGGGAGCGAGGAAGATGCGAAAGTATTTTATAATGAATTAGCTTTCATGTTGGCTAATCAAATGGCGGCTCCGAATAGCCCCCAGTGGTTTAATACAGGATTACACTGGGCTTATGGTATTAATGGTCCCGCTCAGGGACATTATTATGTGGATGGTAAAACCGGAGAGCTCAAAAAATCGGAGGATGCCTATACACATCCCCAACCTCATGCCTGTTTTATCCAAAGTGTAGATGATAATTTGGTGAATGAAGGCGGTATCATGGATTTGTGGGTTCGTGAAGCTCGCCTATTTAAATATGGATCGGGAACGGGTAGTAACTTTTCTAAAATCCGTGGTTCAGAAGAACCTCTAAGTGGAGGTGGAAAAAGTTCCGGCCTGATGAGTTTCTTGAAAATTGGGGATCGTGCAGCTGGAGCCATCAAATCAGGCGGGACTACACGTCGCGCGGCTAAGATGGTAACGTTAGATTTAGATCACCCCGACATCGAAGAGTTTATCAACTGGAAAATTCGTGAAGAGCAGAAAGTAGTGGCGTTGGTGGCCGGATCCAAAAATGTGCAAAAGCACCTCAAAAATATTATCAAGCTTTGCCATACTCCGGTAGAGATAGAAGGACGTACGTTTAATGGTGCGATGAGCCGAGATCCCCTGAAAAACAAAGGCTTGGCAGATGCTGTTCGTCAGGCCAAAAGAGAGCAAGTTCCATTAAATTACATTGAACGTGTAATTCAACTTGCGGCTCAAGGTTTTACCGATCTGGAATTCGAAGCCTATGATACCGACTGGGACTCTGAAGCGTACTTAACCGTAAGCGGACAGAATTCAAATAACTCGGTTCGCGTACCGAATTCCTTCATGAAGGCGGTAAAAGAAGACGGAGAATGGCATTTATATGGTCGGGTTGAAAAAGCCGAAGCCAAGGAAGAAGGCCGAAAACCCGTTCCTATGGAATCTATGAAGGCCCGCGATTTATGGGATGATATTGGCTATGCTGCTTGGTCATGTGCCGATCCGGGTACGCAGTATCATGATACTATCAACGAGTGGCATACATGTCCCGAAGATGGCCCCATAAATGCAAGCAACCCTTGTTCAGAATACATGTTCTTGGACGATACGGCCTGTAATCTGGCCTCTCTAAACCTGATGAAATATTTCAAGGGAGATGATTACCAGGAATTTGATATTGAGTCGTTGGAATATGCATCCCGTATTTGGACCGTGGTGCTCGAAATTTCCGTGCTAATGGCACAGTTTCCATCCAAAGAAATTGCTGAGCTTTCGTATGCATTCCGTACGCTGGGTCTCGGTTATGCAAACATTGGAGCTGCGCTTATGGTGCAAGGCCTACCTTACGATAGCGAAGAAGGCGCCGCTGTTACCGGAGCTATTACTTCTGTGATGCACATGACTTCGTATGCGACTTCTGCAGAAATGGCGGGAGAGCTTGGAACGTTTGAAGGATATGAGCGCAATAAAGAGCACATGCTCCGCGTGATGCGCAACCATAGAAGAGCCGCTTACCATGTCGACTCTAAAGAGTATGAGGGGCTAACCGTGAAGCCGATGGGAATTGATGCTTCTATTTGCCCGAATTACTTAGTAAAAGCAGCGAAAAAGGCTTCTGATAAGGCGTTGAAATTGGGTGAGAAAAACGGGTATCGCAACGCACAAGTTACCGTGCTGGCGCCAACCGGAACTATTGGTTTGGTGATGGATTGTGATACAACCGGTATTGAGCCGGATTTCGCCCTCGTGAAATTCAAGAAACTCGCCGGTGGCGGTTACTTCAAAATTATTAATCAGGTCGTACCGAGAGCGCTAAGAAACCTCGGATATTCTGTGAAAGAATCAGAAGAAATCATCAACTATGCAAAAGGCTCAGGATCACTTAAAGGATGTCCTTATATCAATGAAGAAAGCCTGGTAGAAAAAGGTTTTACTGAAACGCAGATTAAAGCCATCAATGAAGCACTGCCCGGAAGTTTTGATATCAAATTTGCCTTTAATCAGTGGACCTTAGGCGAAGCTTTCTGTAAAGAGGTGCTTGAAATTTCCGAAAACCAGCTCAATAACATGAATTTCGATATGCTGCGATTTCTTGGGTTCAGCCGCGAGCAGGCTCAGGAAGCCAACGATTATATATGCGGAACCATGACCGTTGAAGGCGCCCCTCACCTGAAAGAAGAAGATTACGCCGTATTTGATTGTGCGAACCGTTGTGGACGAATTGGAACTCGGTTCATTTCTGCTAAAGGTCATATTCG
>JBDNFJ010000080.1:0-3373 GCA_041689895.1 Gracilimonas sp.
AACATGTGTCTGATGCAAATTTACGATGGAGAAATGTGTTACCTCATCGATCCGCTGAGTAACAACCTGGATATTGAAGCCATCTTCCCTCCCATCGAAGATCCGAAAGTTCAAAAAGTGGCCTTTGCTTTTGGGGAAGATTTACGACTCTTTCATTCGCTGGGCTGCTTTCCAAAAAACCTGTATGACTTGGATATCATCACCAGCTTATTGAATTTTGAACCGGCTTCGCTCACTAATCTAATTAAAGAAGTTTTGGATGTTGAAGTGAACAGTTCTTCCCAGCAAAGTAATTGGTACCGCAGGCCGCTTACACACCAGCAAAAGGACTACGCAGCCGATGATGTTTTATACCTTTTAGAGTTTAAAAAATCCCTCGACCAGCAGGCAGAGGAGCACGGAATTAGTAACTGGGTAGCTCAAGAAAATGCCCTATTCGATCAGCTTGATTACAGCCATGAAGATCATAATAATCTTATCAAAGAAAAGGACAAAAATGATCTAACCATGTTCCAATGGCATATTTACTGTAAACTTATGGGCTTTTTTGATGAAGTTGGCCAATCATATAATAAACCCGTTTATCATCTGGTGCGTAAGCAGCAGTTAGCTGAATTGGCTGTAAATCCAAAATCTGTAAATGGATGGCAAAGTAGCAAAGGTGTTTTTGGCCAGCTTAAAAACAGATCCTTTCAAGAACAGTTAAAAAAGGTACTTAATGAAGCCACTCAGGAGGCTGAGAAGCAAGAGCTTTCTAAAACTAGTAAAGCACGTGATACGATGTCTCGAGAGGAATATCTTGCCATGCGCAACGAACAAAATCGTATCAATAATCTCAAGAACCAGCTCTTTAATCCTATTCAAGATAAAATTGCGAGCCAGCTTGGTACCCATGCCAAATCATTTATTTTACCCAATAGATTAACTAAAGAAATTCTTTCGGGTAAAGCTGAATTGGTTCCGGATTATAAAATGGAGCTTTTCCGAAGATATGCGAATGAGCTGAATCTGGACCTGAGTGATTATCTTTAATTACTCCTCAAGACGATGCTGCTTGTTAGATGACACGTTCTCAACCGTCCACTCTAATCGTTTTTGAAAGGGCTGCTGCCGCACCGGACAATTTTCTACTTTACACAGCGGGCAGGAGAAATCCATGCAAAAATCGGAATGAACAAATAGCTCAATGCGGGCACCGAATTTTTCTACAATCAGCTTTTCCAGTTTTTTTATTTCGCCATGTGCTTCGCGAACCGTCAAATACCACGGAAGCGTCAGGTGGCAATCTACATGTAAAATACTCCCGTATTTGATGATTCGTAGATTATGAAGGTCTATCCATTTTCGATCGCGGTTTTGTTGCAAATACTCCACCATTTCTTGCAACAATAGCTCGTCCGTTTCATCCATAATACCTGCCACAGCTACCCGTAAAATCTTAACTCCCGTTCGGATGATAAGCAGCGCAAAAAGGATGGCTACTACCCCATCCAACCACATAATCTGGGTGAATCGAATCAGCACTAAGCCTGCAATAATTCCTATTGTGGTGTACGTATCGGTTTGCAGGTGCTTGCCGCTGGCTTGTAAGGCTAACGAGCGATTTCTTTCACCGGTTTTGGAAGCCCAATACCCAAAACCGTAATTAATAACCGCCGATATTGCAATCAGTATGATACCCACATCCAAACTCCGCAACGGCTTTGGATTTATAAAACTACGTATGGCTTCAATAATAATAAATACCCCGGCAATACTGATAAGCGTCCCTTCAATTCCAGCTGAAATAAACTCTGCTTTGCCGTGCCCATAAGGATGGTTAGAGTCCTTGGGAATCGCAGAAAGATGCAGGCTATACAAGCCAATAAATCCGCTAACTACATTCACAATACTTTCTAAGCCATCGGTAAGTACCGCAACCGAGTTGGTCAGTATCCAAGCCGTAATTTTGATTACAAAGAGCAGAACTGCAATAAAAACGATAAATCGTTGAACACGGATATTTTCTTGGCTCTTATCCAATCGCTCCTTCTAAAACTTTATACTTTATCTTATGGGTTGATATGTTCAGCTTATTCTCCAAACATTTCTTCATAATCTTTCTGAGATGCTTTAATGACCGTATAGGCGTGGTCGGTATCATAAATGCGCTCCACAAATACATCGTTCTGATCCTGGCAGGGAATCAATTTATAGGTGCTGAAATAGTGACGCAAACGCTCTATCAATACCGGGGGTAAGTCGTGCACGCTGTTGATATCTTTATAATAGGTATCATTTTCAAGCACAGAAATTATCTTATCATCCGCCTCCCCATGATCAATCATATGCAATCCTCCGATTACACGGGCGCTTAGAATTACCTCGTTGCGATCAATGGGGCGTTCGCTCAGCACGCAAATATCCAGCGGATCCATATCGCCTTTAACATCATCCATAAAAAGAGCGCCTACATGATCTCCGCAGTAAGTTCGTGGAATAAATCCATACAAAGAAGGTGGCAAAGATGAGCTTCGCTGTGGACGATCTACTCGCATATATCCGGTTTTTTTATCCACTTCGTATTTGATGGTATCAAAAGGCGTGAGTTCGATAAAGGCATTTACAATATGAGGTGGCTGGACGCCTACTTCCAGTCCGTGCCAGGGATGAGGCCGCCAACGGAAAAAGGGATTGGGGAAATTCACGGTAAGATCAGTTTGTGAGGTTTAAATGAGTGAAACTAAAGTTAAAGCTAATGCCGGAGAGATGCTCGTTTTCCTCTTTTCTATTCTGATACTAAGTAGTGATTTAAACGGTTATTCTGCGAATAGCTGATTCTGATTGCCACACTTTCACTAATGATTGAAATACCTACCATCTCATTTTATCGAGGATAATTCTAAGATGGTAGCATAAATATCATTTCATTCCTTGAAAATAAAAAACCCCGATTAGCGATTTGACTAATCAGGGTTTTTTTAAAAGCTGTTGGTTATTTGTTCATCCGGTAAAATTTCCACTAAACGAAATAATCTGCAACAAATTAGCTACAACCGGTAGTTGAGCCGCAAGTGATACACTTCATACAGGTTCCGCTACGAACCATCGTCATACTGCCACACTCAGGGCAGGCCTCACCCGTATATCCCATTTGCTTGGCTTTATCGTACTCATTCTCATAGCTATCGGCCCGGACGGCTTTCTGCTGAGTGGCGGCTGTTTCGCTCGTGTCAACGGCAGCAGGTGTCGGTTTCGGTTGCTTGGCTACAGCATCGGCGGCAGGTGCTTGGGTCTTAGATTCAGGCTGAGTTTCAGCTTGAGAAGCATCCGTTGGGCGCAAATTCCGGGCTTCAATCTGATCTGCCGGTACATGCGCAAGATCTTCTCTTCC
>JBDNFJ010000081.1:0-17351 GCA_041689895.1 Gracilimonas sp.
AGCAGCTCTTCAAAAATCTGTCCCATCTCGTGGTTACTCACCTTATCGGGATGAAAATCCACTTCGGTCATCTTATCTACCATCTGGAATAGTAAATCATTATCCGAAAGCTTTTTTATAATCGGATCGAGCTTAAAGTTCTCAATGATTTTTCTCACATTCTCTGAGAACCCATTCAGATACGCATTGAAGTTCAAATCAATGTTGTTAGCGTCTTCTGTGAGCCGGACTAGGTCAAAATCCGAAGTATTGAAGTAGCCTTTGTCCGATACATTCAACAACACTTTCTCTAGTCTATCATCATCAAGCCGATCTTTCATATCGGTATAAGTAGCCTGCACTTTCTTACGAGTATCCTCGCCTAATACACAGTCCAAGCGCCTTAATACAACGAAGGGTAGTGTTATATCCCCGTATTCGTGCGACTTAAACGTTCCTCTTAAAATGTCGTCGGCAACCTGCCAAATAAACGATGCTTTATCTTGAAAGTTGGTGGTCATGTTTAAATTATTTTAGCTAAATACTTTTTAGATGATACGATTAGTTCATTTAGAAATTTATTTATTCCTAACCTTTATAAATAAATGAGTTGTAAAACTTATCCCAACTAATGTAGGGTTTTTATCTATTACCTGAGTAGCGTCTGCTCGTAAGCCAGCTACTCCTATGTTTACAGGCTCAAACTCAAATATTGAGTGTTTTAGATCCCTTCAACATTCGATGCTTTTTCTGCTCTTTCTTCCACCGCAAGCCGGTCATAATTAGTAGCAAGATGGTGCTTGCTGAAAGTCCCCATATTACTACGATTGCCAAGTTTTCCCAGAACTCGTTGCTGCCAAAAAGCATCATGGGGATGAGACCGGTGATGGTGGTAACCGTGGTAATCAAAATAGCCCGAATGCGTTTTTGATACACGTGCATCCAGCAGCGCAGCCCAAAAATACCGTTTCCATTTTCTAATTGTTTCTGATGATAAATCAGGATAGCGTTATTCACCACCACGCCAATACACAGCAAGGCTCCGGCAATAGCACCACGATCAAAAGCCAGATCATTGCCCAGCGCTCCCAGCATAATTCCAATTAAGCTGTAGGGTACGGCCATAATTACAAAAAGCGGATACTTCACACTTTCCAACAAAGCTGATACAATCATCCAAACGCTTAACAGGCTCAGCAAAGCAATGAAAATTATATTTCGTGTATTCTTATCTTGGCTAAAGCCGAAAAATCCTCGGCCAAACTCAATAGATGCTCCCACGGGAACGGGTGTCTGTTCAATCACTTGCTGTATGTATTCCCGCGCCATCCGATAATTTCCCAGATAATCTACATTCACCGTCCGCTCATACGATTGATTGGTTCGGCGAATCTCGTTCAATCCCCCTTCTTGTACAATATGCCCAATGCCTGCCATATTGAAGCGGGTGCCTCCGAAGTTTCGAACTTTCTGCATCATATCGTTCTCGTAGGTTCTCCCCTGCTGACTGCGCCCTAACAAATACATTTCTTGGCCTTCAAATTCTACTTTCCCAATGGTGTTTGTCGGATTCAAATCTAACATCAGTGTTGAAATCACTTGTCGGCGATCCAGGTTTTTAGCCAATATTTTTGCGTCGTCCAGCCGGAGCTTGTATTGCTGAAAATCATCCCGGCGAGAATAATAACTGGAATTGATATCCACCTCCCGCACTCGCCTACTTTTCTTTAATCGTCGCTCTAAATCCTTTGCCAGTCCTAATAGTTCATTGTATGAAAACCCCGTGAGTTGAATGGAGTGATTGGATGAGCCGCCGCCAAAGCCCGTACTAATTCCCGGAATATTCAACCCCGATACGGAAGTCGCTACATTCCCGGTTCGGGCTCCTAAATAAATCGCTTCCCCATAAAAAAGATAAGGCTCCGTACGGCGCAGATATTCCGGCTTAATCACAAATTGCATTCGCGCCCCATAATATTCCGACATATTGGCCTCATAATACTTGAATATATTCCCGTATGGCTTGGCAATTTTCTCATAGTTCTGCACAATCTTATCAATCTCAGAAAGCGGCGTGCCCTGTGGCGAGCGTATATAAACCGAAACCATCTCCTCAGCTCGCCCTCGCCATGGGCTCCCGAAATAGGTATCATCTACAAATCTCTTGGTTAATCCACCAACCCAAGGGTCAATCATATCCCGATTATTAAAATATGCTTTGGTGAATTCGGGCCATTTGGTTCCTTCTTCCGCATCCCATGTAGGTTCTTCTATAGCAAATATTGGAATTCCAATCACCGCAATTAGCACGATGGGAAGCACCCAGCGCAGCTTCGATTTAATAACGAAGCTCCACAAAAGCATGCGCTGACTAAAAGCTCTAAAACGGTTTTTCTTTTTGGAGGACTTCACAAATGGCGTAAGCCAAATCAAGGAATAGGGAATCCAGGTGAAGGCAATAACCACGGAACACAGCAGCGTTACGGTGAGCGCCACGGCCAGCGGCACTAAGAAAATACGGAGCTCATCCAGTGCAAACAGCAACGGCACGAAAATACCAACGGTGGTAAAAGTACTTCCCAATACCGGCACTACTGCTTTTGGGAGCTGCTTCTGAATGTGACGAAGTCGGTTGGATTTATCGTTTGGCAAGCCCGGATTTAATTGCTCAAATACCACCACGGCGTTATCAATCAGCATGCCCAGGGCAATAGTGAGTCCCGCTAAGGTGATAATATTGAGGCTGTAGTCCAGCAGATACAGGCAAATCAAACTCAGTAATACCGAGAACAAAACGCTACCGATGATAACCACGGGTGCTCTAATTTTTCGTATAAAAAGAATCACAACCAAAAAGACCAGAATGCCGCTTAGAATAGCCTGAAGCTGGAGGTCATCAAACTGCTCGCGGAGCTCCTCGGTAGAATCTACCGTAAGCATGAGGTTTAAGTTTTCGGGAAGGCTGACTTCGATATGATTCATGCTTTCCAGAATATCTTCCGCCAGCTGAAAAGCATCCGCTCCCGACTCCTTTACAAACTCAATAGTAAGGGCAGGATTTCCATTAATTCTCCGAATACTTTTAGCGGGGTATTCCTGTATAGCCACCTTCGCGAAATCATCTAACCGTAGCTGTTTCAAAGAGTTTGGAAGCTGAATTTTTAATCCGGCTATATCGGATGTATTCTTAAACTTGGGAGGCATAATAAGGCTGTAGCGCGAAGCTCCCTGATCCACGAAACCGGCTGAACGCCAGCTTAGCTGTTCTTTTATCTGCCGTAAAATGGTGGTAGGAGAAAGGTGATATTTCTCCAGCTTTTCTGCATTAAACTCAATCACCAGCGCCGGATCTAATACCCCCTGAATTTTAACCTCCGCCAGTCCATCAAGCGCCAGCAGTTTTGGTTTGATGGAGGTGCGCGTGTATTCTAAAAGCTGTCGTGGAGGTAGCTTCCCGTTCAGCGTATAAACCATAAAAGTTTGCCGATCTTCGAGTTCTTCGGGAACCTGTCGGGTAATGGAAGGCGGCGAGATACTTTCCGGCATCGTTTCGTCCAGAGAAAATAGATATTCACGAAGCTCCAGCACGCGATAATCAACCGGTGCACCTTTTCGGAAAGTGATGGTAACCGTTGACCGGCCTTCTTGGGTTATGGATCGAATATCGGTGACATCTCGCAGGCGATTGGCTTCGCGTTCCACTTTGCGCGTAATTTCCTGCTCCATAACCTCCGGCGAAGTACTCGACCAGTTGTAATTCACCGTTATGGATGGCAAATTTAACTCCGGCGTACTTTCGATAGGCAGTGCTTTCCATACCGCTACCCCAACCACACATACAATAATGTAGAAAAAGGAAATGAGATATTTTCGGCTGAATAGTTCTTTCAATGTCTGACTATAAATTCAAAACGAGAGAATTGGGGTTGTTATCGCTTCAACATTCAATATTTCACTCTCAATTAGCCATGAGCGGGATTACTTTTTGCTGGTGGCTGATGCTAAAGTGCTGATCTACCGCTAAGGTATCGCCGGGATTTATTTCAGGATTATTGATGAGCACATATTGGGTGTTCATGGCTACCGGCGTTACATAAATCCACTGCACTTCGTCTCCGTTTAGCTTAAATACCAGCGTCCGTCCGTCTCTTTCCAGTAAGGCTTCACGCGGCATGCGGACTTTGCTCTTTTCGCTTCGCACAAAAACGCGTCCTTCTACCGTCATCCCAGTTTTCAGATCTCCGGCTTGGTTATCTACTTCTACAATTACCTGCCCGGTTTTGGTTTCAGAATCTACAACCGGCGAAACGGCTACAATATCTCCCTCAAACTTATTGCCGCCGGGACCGGAAAGTGTTACAGTCATCCCCGTTTTTAAATTATCAATTTCAGATTCCAGCACATCATACCGAATACGTACTTTACTGGCATCTACCAGCGTAGCAAGCTGCTGACCGGCCGTTACATATGAGCCTTGCGAAATAAAGCCACGATTCGTCACCACTTCGCGCAGAGAAAGGCTTCCACTAAAAGGAGCTTTAACCGTGGTATAGCTGAAGTTGAGCTTGGCTTTTTCATAAGCCACTTCGGCATCAGCCAATCCGCTATTTATTCGAATCATTTCTTCGTTGCTTTGGCCGGTATATCCGTCTCGAAGGCGCTTATCAATTTCATACTGATTTTTGGCTTTTACATAGTTATTCCGGGCCTGTTCCAGCTCGTATTCCCATTCATCATTCACAAACTGGAGCAGCTCCTCACCTTTCTTCACGTTTGCGCCGGCTTCAATTTTATGCGATTTCACATATCCACTGATACGCGCAGTTATTTTTGTGCGCTGTAAAGGTTCTACCACTCCCCTGCTTTCGATGTAAAACTTCAGCGGCTCATCATCCACAACAGAAAAAACCACCTCCGGTCGAATTTCGATACTGTCCAGATCCGGAGTATCTCTTTTCTCCTCCTTACTCTTACAGCTTGTTAACAATAATCCGGTGAGTAATAAGCAATAAATAAGTGGGTAACCCTTTGGTTGTTTCATAATGCTTGTTTTATTAGCCGTCCCGTTTGTAATAAATTGGATTTACTATTTTCTGTCATGCAGTTCATTTAATCTCATGGTTTTCTGTTCAAAATCATTTCAAAAATCACGGTTCAATATTCTTAGTTGCTTTCCCGCTTTCTAACCATTTAAACACTATTGGAATTAGATACAAGGTTAATAAGGTACTGGTAATCATACCGCCCATCAGCGCAATGGCCAACGACTGGCGAAAAGCATATCCATCACCAAACGGAATTAACATAGGGATTAATGCCAAGATGGTGGTCAAGCTGGTCATAACTACCGGGCGAAATCGGTTGATGCCTGCCTGTCGGATAGCTTCTTCCAAGTCTCCGGTTTCATCGAGATAACGGCGCATGAAATCTACTTTTAGGATCGCATCGTTCACCGCAATTCCCGTCAAAATAAGAATACCCATAAAGGATAACGCATTCAGGCTAACTCCAGCTATCCCTAATGCCAAAATGGAACCAATCCACGCAAAGGGAATGGCAAGAATAATGATTAACGGGTATTTTAGATTTTCATACTGGATGGCCAAGATCAAATAAATCAGTAGCACGCTAATACCCAATAAAAAAGCCAGTTCTTTCAGTAAAGTGATAACTTGAAGAGCAGATCCGTCAATCCGAATCTCGTAGCCTGTCTGCTGCATAAAATCGTTCGTTTGCTGCTGAATTTCCTTCCCATTCCACCACCAATCCATAAAGCTTAAGTTCGTGTTATAAGTCAGAATGGGAGATTGATGCAACCGTTCAATTTGCTCCCGCTCTTCTACGCGCCGGATGGTAGCCACCGAAGTCAAAGGAATAATCTTACCTTTCAAATCCAGCGTGATATCTTCAGGATTGAGACTCTTTCGTTTTTTACCAATTAGTCGGATTGAAATCTGCTCATCTTGTCGGTTCCAGTCGGTAATAAACAAGCCTCTGGTCAGCGATTCTACATAGCGGATGAGCTCTTCTTCATGAAAACCATAGGCAAGCAATTCTTCCGGTTTAAATTGTATCTGATACGCCTCAATCCGTTGCGGATATTTCAGCTCAAAATCTATCTTCCCGAAATACCCGCTCATATATTGCTCAAACGCAGCAGCAACACGTGCACTGAAATCCCTGTCGGTTCCCACCATGCTAAACTGAACCGGAGCATCTTGCCCCACTCCAACGCCTCCAAAACCCTGATCGTCCATTTTTTGGAAACTCCAGGATTGATAAGTAGCGGCTATATTTTTCATCACGCCATCCACCTGTCCCGCTTCCTTAAAACCATGTACAGGCACCGATATCTGGAATTTATTGAGCCCCTCATTAGTGATAGAAGCCAAATTGGTATTGTCGGTATAACCTCCCAGCATCAAAATATTGGTTTGGTCTGTCCTGTCCGCCAGTAATTTTGAAATATCCATGGCCGCTTCTTTTGCCGATCTCAGTGCCGTATTTCCGGGCATTGATACTAAATATTCTACCGAAGCTGGTTTATCGGGTGGAAGGGTTTCTTTGGGGATGGTCATGAACAAAGTTGCCGCCGTAACCAATGCAATCGTTATAATAATCACGGCTGGAAGCGGACGGCGAATGACACGGGTTAAATTTCGTTCGTAGGCAGCAATAACAGCATCCAGCCCCAACGATATTTCATGTAACATTCCCTTTGAATGCGATTCCTTTTTAGTGAGCTGAACTACAAAAACCGGCAGAATAAACAGCGCTACCAACAGCGAAGCCACCAAGCTAAAGGAAAGCGTGGCTGCAAGATCGCGGAAGAAAGCACCTTCAAATCCCCCCAAAAAAATAAGCGGAAGAAACACGGATATAGTGGTGAAAGTAGAAGCCGTTACGGCCAGATTAATTTCTTTGGTTCCTCGACGAGCGGCTTCCATGCGCCCCAGTCCCTTTTTGCGATAGCGATTGATATTTTCCAGCACCACAATAGCATTATCCATCAGCATACCAATGCCAAGCGTAAGACCACTTAGCGAAACGATGTTGAGCTGAATATCAAACAGAAACATCATCACAAAAGTGAGGAAAATACTTACCGGAATGGAAACCCCAATGGCCAGCGGACTGCGGACATCATCCAGAAAAAGGAATAAAACCATGAAAGCCAGAATGCCACCCACCAGAAGCGTTTGCAATAAATTGGAAATTGAATTTTCAATATAGCTGGCATCTTCTTTTATTATATCGATATGGATATCGGGATTCTGCTCCCGGACTTCTGCCAATACTTTTTGCAGCGTCTTAAACACTTCAACCGTATTAGAGCCGTATTCTTTTTTCACCAACACATTTAGTACTTCTTCCCCATTCAACAGGGCAAACGACGTGGGGTCGGCCTCGGCCATTTCTACATCGGCAATCTCATCAAGCAGCAGCACCCGTCCACTGGCCAGCGAGATTATAGGCGTTTTTCGGAGATCATCGAGCGACTCAATGCGGCTTTCTATCTTCAGCGCGTAGCGATACCAACCATCGCGTAGTTCGCCAGGCGAAGAGAAGATATTGGCGTCCGATACTTTTTGTTGAATTTTGGAAAGCGTTAATCCGTATCGGTCTATGATTCTGGGGTTGAACCGAATTTGTACTTCGGGTTCTACATCGCCCACTAACAGGGCCTGCGCAATTCCTTCCTGCTGCTCCAGTCTGCGCGTAAAAACTTGATCAGCCCAGCGTTTGAGTGATAATCGGTTGCTAAATTGTTGGTTTGAAACATTGGCCAGCTGAAGCGCAATGGTAGCTATGGGTTCATCCGAAGCGGAGGAATAAATTAGCTGTGGACGCCCGGCTTGAGTGGGCAATAAATAACGGGCCTGATCCAGCTTTTCTCGCACATTTAAAAAGGCAATGTCCATATTAAAGCCCCATTCAAACGTGAGGAAAGTAAGACTTTGCGACTGGCGTGAAAGGGATTCTATAGATTGCACGCCACGTACGCCACTAAGAATACCTTCCAACTGCTCGGTAACGCGGAATTCCACCTCCGAGGCCGGGGCTCCGGAATAATCGGTACGAACCAGCAGGGTAGGTCGGGCTATGTCGGGCATAAGCTCGATGGAAAGACGATCCAGTGCAATTCCCCCGAAGATGAGAACCGCCAAAACCAGAATGATTGAAGCTATGGGCTTTTTAAGAAGCAAATGGAGAATTATTTAATACTTAGAAGAGGATAATAAAATAATAGGCCTTTTGGAAACTATTGTTTTAGTAGTTGAGTGAATATGCATCCGAAAATATCCAAGAGATACTGAATAATGGTAGTTATTTAATCTCAATTAATAATGATATCACAACTTGGATCTTAATCAGTCAAACTAAAATTCCTCCAAAGGATAGTATTCAAAAGAGATTAGAGCAAGATCTTTAGCTACCCGTTTATTCAAAAACTTCGGAGAATGCTTGATGTTTCTAAAAGATTCGAACGTATTCGACCAAACGCGAAGCAAAACCAGCCTTACTTACTGCTTACATCCCCAAACTGAATGATTTTTTAAATTCGAGTCACGCCCAAAAGCAGGTGGCTTAAAATATAGATGAGCTCCATTTTGAGGAATAGGTTGATTTTTGAATACCTCCATGGAATTACAATCAGTGTTATCCGTAAAAAGTGACTTCTGACGCAGTTTATTCAAGTACGCTACATAGCCGTTGGAGTAGTCGTGGATGTATTTCCCAATTTCATGCAAGTCGTAAACTCCGATGGTAACCATGGTTTGTAACTGCCCCGATAATCTTTCAAAAGACTGCAAGGCCAAGGTATCGGCAAGCTGCTTTGTAGAAACGTTCGGTGCCTCTTCCAACAAGCTTAACCCCTGAGTTTCCATATACGACAAATGTAGATTTCGAGGAGAAGCGATCATGTAATTGACTTTATCCGCTACACTTTCGGCCATCCATGGATTTCCATTATTACAGGTAGATAACAGCAGCAGATCAAAATGAGGCTCAAACTTCGTTAAATCCTTCGCAAATATTTCGGTATTAAAGGGCTTTTTGGGCAGAGATCGGTGATAAATAAGGGAAGTTTTTGAGGGGATTTCATGCCCAAAATACATGAATATTTTTCTATCCGAATGCGCAACCGCTTCGGCCTGATATAATTCGGCTTCCCGACCAAAGCCACCCGCTTCAGGAGAATACTTTCCTTTGTCCACCAGCACACCGCCCCGATAATGATACCAAATACGGTCTTTCTGCGGAAAGAATAGTAGTTTTTTGCGCTCTTTCTTTTGATGGAAAATGAAAACTTCGCCATGCTTCGCCTTTCGCGCAACGGATTTGGCTTCAGCTACTATTTCTTGATCTGCCTTAAATCGTTTCCCATTTTCGTGATACGTATAATTAGCATCTCCATGAATCATATACACAAGGGTATAGTCCGGCTGAATGGCGTGTTGATCAGCTATTTTAAGGGATGAAGAGCACCCGCTCAAAAAAGCTATTAAAAAAATACCGAGCATTTTAGGCATGTGTGAACATAAAAAAAGCGTGGAATGACCACGCTTTTGAATTAAAGATTTGTGCTTTCTTCTAAAGCAATAAGAGGATAAGAATAATCAATAATACGGTAGTTGCACTGATAGTCAGCACGGTATTAGCTTGTTCAACATCTTGTTGAATGAAATTGGCATAATTGTTAAGCTCGCTGTCAGCCACTTTCATGTAGCCATTGGCACCGTTCAGCTCGTCTTTTCTATTGCTCAATAATGTTTTGAATTCATCCAGGATATTGGCGTCGGAAGTGGATACCAATTTTTTACTGCTAACCCGATCGATTGCTGTCATCATGTCGGCTAATGACTCATTCAAAACCATCCTTTTGTCGGCAGCTCCTTTGGTTTCCTCAACCTTTTCGACGATAGAATTAATATGCTTTTTGAGTGCTTCATGCCCATTTGTAATTTGAGCATTTGCTGTATTCCAAAAACTTACAAGTGCTACGAATAAGAATAATATTGTTACTTTTTTCATTTATCAGTCTTTTTGGCTAAAAATTCAATATTTGTATCCTCTTTATGAGTATATGTTCCTCAAATGCTCGAACAACAGGTAATTCGAGTATGTTGGAAATGATACCTCAGACATTAAATAATGAATTAGTTATGTTTAGTCAACACAGGCTTCGAAAAGCCTTCTCATAATTTAACATTTTGAATTCCAATTCCAATGAGCAAAAACGCACAGAAAATAGTACACGCATATCTTTCTAAAAGCGAAGCCTTCAAAACAACCTTAACTGCCGGAAAACATGAACAAACGGCGGATGAGCCAGAGACTGTGGAAGGCGGAAAAGACCAAGGCCCCGATCCTTATGATTATCTGCTAATGAGCCTGGGTTCTTGTACGCTGATGACTGTCAGAATGTATGCGAATCATAAGAAATGGCCGGTGGAAGACATGTACCTGGAGCTGCGCCATAATAAGCGTCACGATGAAGATTGTTCCAATTGCGAAGATCCTAAAAGCAGAATTGACGTTATCGAAAAAGAACTCATTATCAAGGGCGATTTATCTCAAGAACAATTAGACAGGCTGCTCGATATTTCAAAGAAATGTCCCGTCCATCGCACGCTAGAAGGTGATATAAGTATCAAAAGCTCGTTGAGTAAAGACTGAAATTATAAGAGCGCACCTTAACTTTATTTCCTTGATTTAATGTGCTGAATAATCCTCTCGCTTGTTGTTCAATCAATATTATTATGATTTATATGACTTTATCTTTTAAGATTTTCACCTTTCTGCTTCTGGCCGGTGCTACAACGGTGGTACATGCCCAGGCTTCTGATACCTTTAAAGCTAAGGAAATCGAATTTTTTCAGGATTCCTTAAATGCAGAATTTCGTAATCCGGATGAATCTCCCCTGAAACCCAAAGATTTTGAAGCTTTTACCGGGCTCGATTTCTTCCCCATAAATTTAAATTACTACGTGGAAGCAGAGTTTATCCGAACGCCCAACCAGCCACCATTTGAAATGTTAACCACTACTTCTGTACTGAAGACATACGAGAAATATGCAGAAGTTCATTTCAGTCTCGATGGAAAAACCTTCAACCTAAACGTATATCAAAGTCATAAGCTACGGGAAACGGAAGAGTATAAAGACTATTTATTTCTGCCCTTCAAGGACCAAACCAACGGCGATGAAAGTTATGGAGGTGGGCGGTATATAAGCCTTTGGATTCCAACATCCGATTCTATCACCATCGACTTCAACAAGGCCTATAATCCCTATTGCGTGTATAATACAACGTATTCTTGTCCGCTTGTGCCAAAAGCCAACTGGATGGATATAGCTATTCCGGCCGGTGTAAAAGATTTCGAGAAAGCAGAATAGATGACTTTAGATTGAATGTTTTCTTTGCTCCTTTTTCCTACAAATGAATGGCCGTTGATAAGATAATTTGGCCTCTCGATGAGATTGCTTCGGCGTTAGAGCCTGATGGTGATTTTATACATTTTACTGCCTCGCAAAGGGAAGTTTTAAAAAATGGAATATTAAAATAAGAGCATCAGTGTTAATCCCACTCTTTCCCTTTGGACCTTGATTTGTAGGATTAAAGGATTCTCTTGATTAGCACTCTAATCCCATCGGGCTCATCCCTAAATCAAGCAAATCATGGTTCAAAAAATATAAACCCATCAGTGCAACCAAGCTTCTCGTAGCGGCAATTTATGAATTGCCGCTACGAGAAAGGAATGGAGTAATACTTAAATCTACTTCCTGCTTCTTTTTCTAATTTATGTACAGGATCGAATTATGGGAAAGGAATAAAGGAATCATTCTTGCACCGCTTCGATGCCTTCTTCATACGCTTCCATCGGAATGCAGGAGCAAACCAGATTTCGGTCGCCATAAGCATCATCAACCCGAGAAACGGTTGGCCAGAATTTGTTGTATTTGAGTGTTTCCAGCGGGAAGGCTCCTTTTTCTCTCGAATAGCTTCGGCTCCATTCATCCGCCATCACCACTCGCTGAGTATGTGGCGCATGCTTTAGCACGTTGTCTTCGCGATCAGCTGTCCCATCTTCTATTTCCTGGATTTCCTTTCGGATGGAAATCATAGCCTCACAAAAGCGGTCTAATTCTTCCATAGATTCGCTTTCCGTCGGTTCAATCATCAGCGTGCCGGGAACTGGGAAACTCATGGTTGGGGCGTGGAAACCATAATCCATCAATCGCTTAGCAACATCCGTAGCTTCAATGCCGGCCGATTGTTTGAACGGTCGCAAATCCACGATAAATTCATGAGCCGAGCGGCCGGTCAGACCGGTGTATAAGATTTCGTAATACTCCTTTAGCTGATCTTTCAGATAATTAGCATTCAGGATAGCAAATCGAGTAGCATTGGTAAGACCATCACGCCCCATCATGCGAATGTAAGCATGAGAAATAGTAAGGATACTGGCGCTGCCCCAAGGTGCGGCTGAAATAGCTGCCACGCCTTTATCGCCCCCTGTTTTAATCACAGAATGGGAAGGAAGAAACGGAACTAAATGCTTTGCTGCACCAATGGGTCCCACACCCGGACCTCCGCCACCATGCGGAATACAAAATGTTTTGTGAAGATTTAGATGACATACATCCGCCCCAATTTCGCCGGGACTGGTAAAGCCAACCTGCGCATTCATATTGGCTCCATCCATATAAACTTGTCCGCCATGTTTGTGAATAATCTTACAAAAGTCTTTCACCTTATGCTCAAAAACACCATGCGTAGATGGATACGTAATCATTAAAGCGGCCAGCGTTTCACTGTATTTTTCAGCTTTAGCTTCCAAATCCTCAATGGAAATATTGCCGTAGTTATCGGTTGCAACTACAACAACTTTCATGCCCGCCATCACGGCGCTGGCGGGATTGGTTCCATGAGCTGAAGATGGAATTAACGCTACGTTTCGATGCTTCTCACCATTGCTTCTGTGGTATGCACGGATGGTCATCAAACCAGCATATTCGCCCTGAGCGCCTGAATTGGGTTGTAAACTCATCCCTGCAAAACCGGTGATTTCACATAACGCATCACTCAATTCTTCAAATAATTGCGTATAGCCTTCGGCTTGTGGGCGGGGGGCAAAAGGATGAATTTGTCCAAATTCGGGCCACGTTAAAGGAATCATTTCTGCCGTTGCGTTTAATTTCATGGTGCATGAGCCCAACGAAATCATGGAATGCACCAGCGAAAGATCTTTATTCTCCAACCGTTTCATGTAACGCAGCATCTCGTGTTCGGAGTGATATAAGTTGAACACAGGATGCTCGAGATAAGCCGTGTTCCTTTGCAGATTCTTGGGGTAACTAACCTCCGTATTTTTTGCTTCTACCTGAACATCAAAAGTCTGTTCTTTGCCTGTGGTTTTTGCAAAAATGGAAAGCACCAGCTCCACATCATCCAAGTTCTTGGCTTCATCAAAAGAGAGCCCGATGGTGGAATCATCCACAAAGCGGAAATTCACCCCATGTTTTTCGGCAATGGATTTCACCTTCGCAGCATCCGCATTCACCGTAATGGTATCAAAGAAAGTTTCGGTTTGAACCTGAATACCCATTTGCTCTAACCCTGTTTTGGTCAGTTTAGTCAAGCCATGAATTTTAGAAGCAATATTTTTCAGGCCTGTTGGACCGTGATATACGGCATACATTCCCGCCATCACCCCAAGCAAAACCTGAGCGGTGCAAATATTAGAAGTGGCTTTCTCGCGCCGGATATGCTGTTCTCGAGTTTGAAGCGCCATACGATACGCGGGTTTCCCTTCTGCATCTTGCGATACTCCGATAATACGTCCCGGTATTTTACGCTGAAACTGTTCTTGCGTAGCAAAGTAAGCAGCATGTGGACCGCCATAACCCATCGGAACTCCAAAGCGCTGGGATGAGCCTACCACCACATCAGCCCCCATTTCGCCAGGAGCTTTTAAAATAGCTAAACTCATTAAATCGGCCGCAATTACGGCAAATACATTCTGTTCGTGAGCTGCGGTTATGATATCGGTATAATCTTCTACGCTCCCGTCACTTGCAGGATATTGTAGCAACAGTGCAAACAGCTTGGGATCTGTCACATCCAGCTCTGTATGATCTCCAATTACAACCTGAACTCCCATGGGTTCGGCGCGGGTTTGGATCACTTCAATGGTTTGAGGATGGCACCATTCAGAAACAAAAAATACGTCAGCCTCCTTTCGCTTTTTACCTTTACGCTGATCAAATAACATGCTCATAGCTTCAGCGGCCGCGGTTCCTTCATCTAAAAGAGAAGCATTGGCGAGCTCCATTCCAGTGAGGTCACTTACGGTAGTCTGAAAGTTGATAAGCGCCTCCAAACGGCCTTGTGAAATCTCGGCCTGATAAGGAGTATAGGCCGTGTACCAACTCGGGTTTTCCAAGATATTCCGCTTGATTACATTTGGAAGCAGCGTATCATAATATCCCATTCCTATGAACGACTTATAGATGGTATTCTTTTCAGCCAGCTTCTTGAACTCGGCCAAAAAATCTGCTTCACTTAAAGCTTCCGGCAAGTCCAAAGGCTTGGACAATCGAATACCTTCGGGAATGGTTTCATCAATCAGCTTATCAATCGAATCGGCACCAATAACCTCCAGCATCTTTTGCGTTGTTTCCTGATCGGGTCCATTGTGGCGACGGGCGAATACTTCTTTGTCAAAATTTATAGACATCACTATAGAAAATATGGGTGATTTTTGATGGTTTGAACACACAATGCCGCATGTACAACTCCGGCATTTCTCCTAAAAAGTGTATGGTTCTAAAATAAGGAAAAATGTATTCAATTCAGCAAGCGAAACGAATACTTTTGCGCTATTTCACTTTTTTTTGATTTGTTACAGCACTACACAAAAAGCGTTTAGCTACTTGCAAAAAAGCATTGCAAAAGGCTTCCACTACTTTCACATTTCCGGTTTCCTAATTGGGCAGCGTGAGTAGTGCAAAAGGAGAAATAGAGTAATTTGAAGCTTTTATTTAAGAGATACCGCGTGGCTTACGCTATTTCCTTTTGCATCCTCTTTTACAATGGTTTCTTTATCCAGTGCCTTTACCAGATAACCTAACCGATCGGCTATACCGATTAATAAAGGCTCCAGGCGTCCTTTATCGGTATTAAATTTCACCATTGCTGAGTTTGTACGGATATCAATTTTTCGGAATGAACGGCCTAACATATCCGCACATTTCATTACCTCGGCACCGGAATAACTTTCCTTTTCAGAAACTAAAGGGCGTTTAAATTTTTTCTTGAAATTACTTAGCGAGCGAATCTCATTCGATTTCTCATCTTTTTGCAGCCACTCTATTTTGTGTTCTACATTTTGAATATAGTAGGCTAAGTAACGTGGTTTCTTGCTCTCAATGTAAAACCTAAAATCTGATAGCCAGATGTCTTTCACCTCCTCCATGGCGATGTCAAACCAAATCCCCCCATCTTTCAGCTCCCAATATAATCTCTCTTCATCCGGAGGCCGGGTATTCAGTTCCAGTGGGTAACTCTTTTGAAAAGCTTCTGTTATGGAAGTAACATCCGTGTCGGGACTTACCTTCAGCATGGGAGTATCTTCTCTGGGATTCACAAAATCAGGGGCATCATTCTCAACTTCGGTTTCTATCGCATTTATGGTTAATAAAATCCGAACTAAGCCGTCTTTAATAGGATCCCGAAAAGCTGCCAATTGTTCACTCATAATTACTTTAATCAGTTTCTATTCAAACTTAGGCAAAGTTTTTGTTTTTTTAACTTGAGAATAATTTAATATAACTATTAGTCTCGACTAAATTTTTATTAAGACATAGCAAATCCGTATCTTCAAAAGAAAAAATATGTCTTTTATCCCTACTTGGTTTTATGACCTCAACCCTATTTATCAAGCGCTTTTAGGCGGTACTTTCACCTGGGGTGTTACCGCGCTTGGTGCTGCGTTGGTATTTCTCACAAGAAAGGTGAATTACAAACTGCTGGACGGTATGATGGGCTTTGCCGCCGGCGTTATGATTGCCGCAAGCGTGTGGTCACTCATTATCCCCTCCATTGAAATGGCGGAGACTCAAGGACACATATCCTGGATGCCTGCAGCTATTGGGTTTTTAGTAGGCGGACTCTTTTTAAGAATATGTGACCATTATCTTCCTCATCTCCACATAGGCATGCCCATGGATTCTGCTGAGGGAATCAGCACTTCCTGGAGGCGAGCTACTCTTTTAGTATTAGCCATTACGTTGCACAACATTCCTGAAGGTTTGGCTATTGGCGTGCTTTTTGGTGCCGCTGGGCTGGGGGCTGATTTATCAGGAGGCGCAACCGTAGCTTCAGCTATTGTCCTTACCATTGGCATTGGAATTCAAAACTTTCCGGAAGGCCTCGCCATTTCTATGCCGCTACGTCGCGAAGGCGTTAGCGTGTTCAAAAGCTTTAACTACGGTCAACTTTCCGGTTTTGTTGAGCCGATTTCTGCTGTTATAGGCGCGGCTGCCGTGCTCTTCATTCAGCCTATTCTACCTTACGCGCTGTCTTTTGCAGCAGGCGCTATGATTTATGTAGTAATTGAAGAGCTCATTCCCGAAAGCCAGCAGCATGGAAATACTGACCTTGCCACCCTTGGTGCTATGGTTGGTTTCTGTGTGATGATGGTGCTGGACGTTTCGCTGGGATAAACACTCACCAGAGACCTTGAAACACCTTCTTGCATATAAGCAACAGACCAAATTGAAGCAACGGACGCCCCTTGCTTATCTTTTAAATAAGTTTCTTTAGCTGTTGCTATATATTTTAACGACTTGCCATTAAAAACACCCTGATGATGCGTTACAAAAGACTGAGGAATAGGAATAGGTTTTACTATTTCTTTGTCTTTTTGAGCTAAGACAGGCGTTGCCATAAATAAGGCAAGTAAAATATATATCTTAAGATATTTTACTAAGTTATTATTATCAATCATAATTTAGGTTTGAGTATTTATATTCAATTTATTTTTATTGTTTACAAGATGAAGCAATATAGTTAAAACAATTAATATCAAAGATATCATAAATAAAGCTTTACCAATACCAAAAAAGTCTGCACAGATTCCAAATACAAAAGCCAATAAAGCTGTCATAATTGTTTTCACTTGTGATTGGATTGAAATGACTGAAGTCAAAATTTCATTTGGGACTTCATCTGCAATAAATCCTGTTAAAATAGGTTTTCTTAAATTCTCAATTATATAGATGCCAACAAAGAATACTAATGACAAAATCAAATAATCAAAATTATAAAAAAGACCACTTAAAATTCCGAATCCAAATCCGATA
>JBDNFJ010000082.1:0-2270 GCA_041689895.1 Gracilimonas sp.
CCGTGGAAATGTAGCTGACTTAGATGCCCTCTCGGCCTTAACCAGAAAACACGACATCGCTTTAGTGGTAGATAACACCTTTGGCGCAGGCGGTGCATTGGTGCAGCCTATAAAACATGGAGCCAATGTAGTTACCTCCTCAGCTACCAAATGGATTGGCGGCCACGGTACAACCATCGGTGGCGTGATTGTAGATGGTGGTAATTTCAACTGGGGCAATGGCAAATATCCCGGCTTCAGCGAGCCTTCTCCCTCCTATCATGGGTTAAATTTCTGGGAAGTTTTTGGTGAAGACGGACCTTTTGGAAACATCGCTTTTGCTATTCGCGCACGGGTTGAAGGCCTTCGCGATTTTGGCCCATCTCAATCTCCATTTAACAGCTTCTTGCTATTACAAGGAGTAGAAACGCTTTCGCTTAGAGTAGAGCGCCACAACGAGAATGCACTGAAATTTGCACACTGGTTAAAAACTCAAGATGCCGTTGATTGGGTGAATTTTACCGGTCTTCCCGAACACGAACACCACGAGCGTGCCAAGAAGTATCTGAAAGAGGGATGCTTTGGCTCTACCCTCACGTTTGGGGTGAAAGGCGGATATGATGCTGCCCGTGAATTTATCGAAAATGTAGAGTTATCGAGCCATTTGGCAAATATTGGTGATGCTAAAACATTGGTTATTCACCCGGCATCTACTACGCATCAGCAGCTTACGGAAGCCGAGCAAGAAGCCAGTGGCGTGAAAGGCGATCTCATTCGTGTTTCCGTCGGAATTGAACACATTGACGACATCATTCAAGATTTCGAAAATGCATTTGCGAAAATTAAAACGGTAGTTTCTGCTTAAGGAGGATTTATTATGAGTATTACGCAAACAGAAAATTTAAATAGTCCCAGCCAGATAAAAAAAGCCGTCACTACTTTGGTTGATTCCATAGTAGCAGACGAAAATAAAGCACCCGCAATTTTTACGGCTCGTTCTGAACTTAAAGACGGTTTGTTAGCGCGCATCACCTCCAGGGAGTTCGAATACCATGCTGACGAGCCTGCTGTACTTGGTGGAAATAATAACGCACCTACACCCGTAGAACTTGTACTTGGATCGCTCTGTGCCTGCCAAGAAATAGTGATTAAAGCTTACGCTTCGTCACTGGGCATTACGCTTAAAAATGTAACGGTAGAAGCTAAAGGTGAACTTGATCTTCGTGGTTTCCTAAATATTGAGGAAAATGTTCGCCCCGGTTTCCATACCGTTCATTTTAATACGGTAATCGATACCTCAGAAACTGATGAAGACAAGCTTAATTTGCTTCTCAAGCTGGCTGAAGAGCAATGTCCTGTGTTGGATATTATTCAAAATCCGGTGGAAATTAATGGCTCCATAGCCTTTGCAAATTCAAATAATTAAATTTCTATGAGAGCTTTGCAGCAATGCAGAGCTCTCTACTTTTTATCAATGGATACACAACCAACGATTTATTCTTCTTCTCAATCGTTTACTACAGAAAGTAAATTTACTTTTTCAAAACCGGAGATTGCTTATCAAAGCTGGGGAACGCTTAATTCTGCCAGAGATAATGTGGTTTTTATTTGCCATGCTTTAACCGGAAATACGGAAGCTGACGATTGGTTTAATGGCTTTATTGGAGACGGGAAGCCCATCGACCCTGAAAAGCATTTCATCATTTGCCCAAATATTTTGGGTAGCTGTTATGGAAGTACAGGCCCCACAAGCATCCATCCGGAAACTGGAAAGGCATACCAGGCCGATTTCCCGGACATCACCATACGTGATATTGTGAGATTTAACCAGCTACTGCTGAATCACCTCCAAATCACCGGCATTGAGCTAATTATAGGCGGATCTTTAGGAGGGATGACGGCGCTTGAATTCTCGCTAATAGACGATCGTATAAAAGCAGCTGCCATATTTGCTATGGGGAAGGCACATTCACCCTGGGCCATTGGTATCAGTGAGGCCCAACGCATGGCAATTTATGCGGACAAAAATTGGAAAGATGGTTTTTATAATGAAAAACATCCTCCTCAAAAAGGATTGGCGGCGGCACGTGCTATGGCCATGATTACTTATCGATCACCCCAAAACTATACCCAGAAATTTGGTCGGAAGATTCATTCCGAAAATAAAACCTATCAGGTAGAATCGTATCTCAATTATCAAGGAAACAAGCTGGTGCATCGCTTTGATGCCAATGCTTATGTTACCCTGACTAAAGCTATGGATCGCCATGATGTTTCTCGGGATCGGGAAA
>JBDNFJ010000083.1:0-5117 GCA_041689895.1 Gracilimonas sp.
AAGATAGGTGTTTTAGATTTCTCGATTAAGGGCATCAACCAAAATCTCTACGTTTTTTATTGAACCGGAATTTTAAGCGTAGTTCCTTTTTGAATTTGATCATTCAGACTCACCTGATTGATAATGGCTACTTCTTCCGGCTTGATATCCATCGGAAGCTTTGCGGGCAGGAGGTCACTAAATGCAGCCGTGCGTTGTGCTGTAACCAGTTTTAATTTAACAGGCTGAATATTGAGAATCGCACGGTCGGTGAGTTCCGAAAATCCGGCCGAAATGGAGTAAAAACGTGCCTTAAAACTATCAAATTGTGCCTCAGAACTATAGCTTAAAAATTGATACATATTCCCCCCATAACTAAGTGCGGTTAGCAGTACGCTCAATTTTGAGCTATCCTGTGCTAATGCAGTGGCACGTGCCTGGTATCCGCTCAACCCATGGCTGGAATAAGCCGATTAGTCGATTACCGTAACTCCATCCTGATCCAAAAAAGCCTGAACGCTGCTTTGGGGAGATTGGCTTTTAGAGTCCAGCGTAAATTGCGTGATGACTGTTTGATCGCTGTTTACCAGTATCACCGCCGAAGGCTGATTAAATACTTGAAAGCCATCCGGCACGGGGAATTTGAATTTTAATTCGGGATGAAAGAATTCACCATTTCGGGTAAAACCATCTCTTGGATTTTCTCCATACACTATATTGGCAATTTCCTTCAGGAACCCCGAGCGATCTACTATCGTCTCATCATATCCTTTTTCTTCCCAATTTTTCGCAAGCTTTGGAATGGTTGTCTCACGTTCGCCCGGATCTGGGTGACTCGATAATAAAGTGGGAGTTCCACCTCCATGATTTTCAGCAATTCGTTTTAATGAAGCAAAAAACTCCGCTCCTTCTGCGGCTTTATAGTGCTGCATAGCGGAATATTCTACTCCTAAAGCATCCGCTTCTCGTTCATCATCTCTGCTATATTTCATGAACAAAAGCTGTGCGGTTTGACTGCTTAACTGAAGAATACTTTGTCCGTCATATCCCAAAGAGGTCCCTAATATGGAACCACCAATAATGGCAAGCTGCCCAAATTGTTGCTCAACCGCTCGCTGTGATGCATGCCGAGCGGCAACGTGGCCGATCTCATGTCCTACCACTACCGATAGCTGTGCCTTATTATTCAGGTGTGCCAAAAGTCCACGAGTTACGTACACATAGCCACCGGGCAAAGCAAAAGCATTTACGACCGGACTATCTAATACCCGAAAGGTGAACTGAGTG
Organism: Gracilimonas sp.; assembly: GCA_041689895.1. Lineage (GTDB taxonomy): Bacteria > Bacteroidota > Rhodothermia > Balneolales > Balneolaceae > Gracilimonas. Next base: position 1,267 of record JBDNFJ010000083.1, read on the forward strand.
TCCTTAAATTTTTGCGGAATATCTTCTCGCCTAAGATGGCTTACGGAAAGCAAAGACTGCCCAAGATCAGATACATAAGACCCAAGTTCATCGTTGTTGTAGATTCCATATTGAGCTATGATTTCCTTGTCCGATTCAGCTCCAATCTGTTCTTCTTGTTCCCAGCTATAGCCAAATGCTCGTTTGTTCCCTGAAACGGGATTCATTTCCAGCGAAACGCAGCCCTGAACGGCTACCATAAACAGCAGGAGAATGGAAAAATATAATGATCTGGTTTTCATATATGGTTGATTCATTTTGTATGTATTCGTTAAGGCTTTATAAAACCGATATTCTGTACAACGTCTGGTTGTTCAAAGCCTGCTCATTCTTTATATGGTAGGAAAAATAAGGCCAGATGTTTCTAACTACCCTTCAGCGCCCACTACATTTACTTCGGGAGTTAGTGAAACTCCAAATTTCTCCTGTACGGAAGCCCGGATCTTTTGAGCCAAATTCCATATTTCATCACCGGTGGCATTCCCATAATTCACAATCACCAGCGCCTGCTTTTTATGAACTCCGGCATCTCCAAATCGTTTTCCTTTCCAGCCACATTGGTCTATGAGCCAGGCCGCCGGAATTTTCACCTTATTACCGATCGGGTAGCTTGGAATATCGGGATGCACTTCTTTTAGCTGCTCAAACTTCGCTTTCGATATCACAGGATTTTTAAAAAAGCTACCGGTATTTCCAATTTCTGAAGGATCTGGAAGCTTGCTTCGGCGAATTTCTATCACCGTCTTGTTCACTTCTTTGATAGCAGGATTTTGAATTCCTTTCGCCCGTAATGCATCCGATAAAGCTCTATACGTAACGTTTACTACCGGCTTTTTTTGGAGTGATAAAGTGACGGAAATAATGATGTATTTACCCTTCAGCTCTTTTTTGAACACGCTATCACGATAGCCAAACTCACATTGTACATTATTGAACGTTCGTATTTTGCCGGTCTCGATTTCATACGCTTCCAGCGATTTAAACACTTCTTGCAGCTCAACCCCATACGCTCCTATATTTTGAATGGGAGCCGCTCCAACCGATCCGGGAATTAATGCTAAATTCTCTATTCCTCCCCACCCTCTTTCCACACAATATTGAACCAAGGTATGCCAGTTCTCCCCGGCTCCAACTTTGAGTGAAATGGCATCCTCATCTTCATCCATCACCTTCTTTCCGCTGATAGCGAGGTGTATGATCAGTCCTTCAAAGTCTTCCACAAATAATACATTGCTCCCTCCACCCAACATAAAAACAGGAAGATCTTTGAAGCGAGCATCAGAAAATAATTGCTGAATGTCGGTCAAAGAATCTACCGAGGCAAAATAGCGAGCCGTGGCCGAAAGGCCCATCGTATTGAAATTTGAGAGATCGAAATGTTCTTTTACGTTTACAGTCTGGCTCATCAATTTAGTTATTCAGCAGTGGGTGACACTTCTTTGGGATTATCTACCTTCACCCGCACTTTTTTGATCCGGTTATTTTTAACAGAATGCACGGTGAGCTCCATATCTTTGTAGGTCATGCGCTCTCCCACCACGGGCAGGCTTTCAGTCAAATGATAAATTAAGCCGCCTAAGGTCTCAAATTCATCTTCGTCTGTGGTAATCTCACACTTCAAAATTTCCTCCATGTCATCCAGATCCACTTTAGCATCAAAAATATAAATTCCGCTTTTGAATCTGGTATATAGCTTTTCTTCTTCACCGGAATCATCCCCTATATCTCCCACAATTTCCTCCAAAATATCATCCATAGTAACAATGCCTTCCGTTCCTCCATATTCATCTACAACAATGGCGATGTGGGTTTTTTCCTGCTGAAAATCACGCAGCAGATCATCCAGTTTTTTGGTAGCCGGAATGAATAATGCTTTTCGGGATACGGTTTCCCAGTTCAGGGAGGGCTCTTTTTCCTCTACATTCATGTAAGGAAGCACGTCTTTTGCATAAAGTACGCCAATGATGTTATCCAGATCGTTCTCAAAAAGTGGCATGCGTGATAAGCCATTTTCTCGAATCTTGGTCAACACATCCTGTAGCGAGTCAGCCAGCGATACGGCTACAATGTGAACCCGGGAGGTCATAATTTCACGCACGGTAATATTCCCAAACCCAATTACATTTTCGATGATTTCCCGTTCATCTTCTCTAATGGAGCCTCCCTGTTCGCTAACTTCAGCCATCGTGCGGATGTCTTCTGACGTCATCTTGCTGGTGGGTTTTGGTAAATAGCGTTCCAGAGTTACCGTACTGTCTGCAATAAGTTTAGCGAACGGTTTTAGCAAAATGAATAAAGTATAAATAAAAGCGCTGTTGGTCCGAGATACCTTCAAAGGGTTATTAATAGCAATTATTTTCGGGGTGATTTCGCTTAGAATCAAAATCATAAACGTTAACACCAATATCTCGGCTGTAAAAACTACAATCTCAGAAAGCCCAAATACTTTCACAAACTCGCCGGTAATAGCGGCAGCAAGTACAGAAGCCACAATATTAGCAAAGGTATTACCGATTAGGATAGTAGCTAATAAACGGCGAGGCTTATCTAACATCTTGATAATGCGTTCATCTGCCGAGCCGGGCGACTCATCTTGATTCAAGTTTTCCATCCGATTAGAAAGAGAAAATAACGCCACCTCTGAACCCGAAAAAATAGCCGAAAGAGCTATTCCCAATAATATAAACAAAAGTTGAATACCCAGCACTACCGGATCAATACCATGAGCAATTGCAGAATCGGAATTGCTTAAGATATTTAGGGAATCTTGTACCAAACGGAAAGGATCGTCTATAATATCCAATGAAAGTGGTTATTTAAGAATTTGATTATTTATGATAAGAAGGCTTTGAATATATAAGCGGTGATTAAAATAACAGATTTTAAGGTAACCTGAGCTATAAATAAAAAACGACGCAAGAATTGCTTGCGCCGTTTTCAATCGAGTATAGGAGAACTTGCTTAGAACGGCAAGTCATCATCCATATCGTCAAAATTACTGTCCAGCTCAACGTTGCTGCTCATGGGTTTCTCGCCACCCTGTTTCTGGCTTTGAGATGCTCCTCCGCCTGCCGGTTTGTTTCCACCACCGCTATCGCCACGGCTGTCTAACATCACCATTTTAAGGGCGGTGATTTCAGTGGTATATTTTTTCTGACCGTCTTTATCTTCCCACTGGCGAGTTTTAATCGGGCCTTCGATATAAATCTTAGAACCTTTGGTTAAATACTGTTGGCAAATTTCTGCCGTTCTTCCCCACGCTATTACACGGTGCCACTCGGTGCGCTCCTGATTTTCCCCGTTATTGTCTTTGAAACGCTCGCTGGTAGCAATACTTAAAGTAGCTACGGCTTTGTTTGATTGCGTGTAACGTACTTCCGGGTCCTGGCCCAGATTTCCTATCAACATTGCTTTATTAAGTGAACTCATAAGGTATCCTGTTTTTTTCTGTTTGTTTGCAATGTAAGAGTAAGTTCAGAAGAATTCCTTACAAAATATTTCTAAAAACTTTCAATCATTAAGTAATACTTAATGATTAGAATTTCACTTTTCTTCTGTCATTGTACATTCAACAAAGAAAATAGAGAGGATATTATTTGTTGCCCAATGCTTTCCGACCCGTGTGAATTTTTTGCTCCATGACTGATTTACTTAATGCGCTACAACTACCTGCTTTTTCTCGCAAAAACTGTCAACCTATATCAGGAATAGCCGCCGCCATTTTATTCTCACCTGCATGGAATGACGGGCGGGAGTGTTTTTGATTTGCAGCAACAAATTTCTTTGAACCTGGTTACGAAGGTGCACCTTCG
>JBDNFJ010000084.1:0-3223 GCA_041689895.1 Gracilimonas sp.
GCTATTTGGATTTAGAACCAGGTATTCTCCCTTCTTTTTAGTGTAAAAACCCTTTCCAGCTTTATTCCCAATCATTCCTTCATCCACCATTTTCTGAAATTCCTTGGGTAGGTCGAAAGTCTTGCGCATGTTGTCATCAGGGATGGCAGGGTACAAGTTTTTTGCCACGTGATTGGTCACATCAAGTCCGGCCATATCTGCGGTTCGGAAGGTGGCGGCTTTTGAGTAACCGGTCAGCGTTCCGGTCAATAAATCAATTTCCTCTGCCCTAAATACCCCATCAAAAAAGTAGGGCATAATGTTCGCAATCGAGAAAACCCCAATTCTATTGGCTATAAAATTAGGCGTGTCTTTACAGATAACCACTCCTTTGCCCAGCGTTTTCTCACAAAAACCGTGCATATATTCCGTCACATCCTTATCGGTGTGATTAGTAGGAATCACTTCCAGCAACTTCATATATCGGGGTGGATTAAAGAAATGCGTTCCCAAAAAGTGAGCTTTAAAATCATCGTTGCAATCTGCACTTATTTCCTTAATAGGCAGGCCCGACGTGTTGGAGCTTACCATAGTATTAGGCTTACGAACTTTCTCAATCTTGGACATCATCTCTTTTTTGATATCCATTTTCTCGATGATTACCTCACAAATCCAATCTGCATCCTTTAGCACATCAAAATCATCTTCGAAATTGCCGGGTTGAATTCGACGAGCAAAATCCGTTTTCCCAAAGGGTGATGGCTTCATCCTCGCTGCTTTCTTTATGCTCTCTTCCGCTATTTTATTGGGCCGTGCAGGATCATCACTTTTAAGATCAAGCAGTGCAACTTCGAGGCCTGCATTCACACAATGTGCTGCAATCTGGCTACCCATTACACCTGAACCCAAAACCACTACTTTTCTGATAGAATATTTTTTCTTGCTCATTTTCCTTTTCCTAAAATTCTATTCGTATGTGTAAATACTGTCTATTTGTTCTACATATTTTTTATTAATAACGTTGCGTTTCAGCTTTAAAGTTGGGGTGATTTCGCCGTTATCAATAGTAAACTGATCTTCCAATAGCTTGAATCTCTTGATTTTCTCCCAGTGCGAAAGTTTTTCATTCACCTTGTCCACTTCCTTCTGAATACGACTTTTGACATATTCATTTTCCGTGAAATCCTTTTCAGGAAATTCATATCCCTTGGTCTTAAATCGTTTTTTCATGTTATCCCAGTTAGGAACAATGAGGGCAGCACAAAACTTGCGCTCATTCCCTACAACCACCGCCTGCTCAATAAACCCACTGTTGGCCAAAGCATTCTCGATAGGTTGAGGAGCCACGTATTTACCCGTAGAAAGTTTAAATAACGATTTCTTCCGATCGGTCACAAACAACCAGCCATCCTCATCCACATGCCCAATATCACCGGTATGGAACCAACCATCCTTGTCGATGGCTTCTGCCGTTTTATCGGGCATGTTATAGTAGCCTATCATTATACACGGACCTTTAGCCAGAATCTCGCCATCTTCTGCAATTTTGATTTCAATATCCACTAACGGCTTTCCGGAAGAGCCAATACGCAGCTCACCTTTCGGAGGCCCGGTTAGCACCGGAGAAGTTTCTGTAAGTCCATATCCCAAGCCACAATAAATGCCAATACCATTTATAAATCGCGCAATATTTGGCGATAACGCGGCGCCACCTACGTTAAAGCCCACCATTCTTCCACCAAATAACTCTCTAATATTGGCATACACCAGCTTGTTGGCAATGGCCCATTTCCATTTTGCAGGAGGATGTTCTGGATCATAATTTTCGGCAAGACTTACTGCCCAATAATACAGCTGCTTCTTCAGCCCGCTGAATTCCTGCCCTTTCACTTTAATACCCGTTACTATTTTCTCCAATAATCTTGGCACCGTTATCAAATAAATAGGCTGCACGGTTTTGAAATCATCTCGTATTTCATCCACCTCATCAATGTAAAAGGGCGGAACTCCAGCGATGGCATATATATAGGAAGCCGTGCGCTCAAACATATGGGCTAACGGCAAATACGAAAGCACGTGTGGCTCCTCATATTCATCAGGTTCAAAAGGGAAAATTTCGTGTGAAGCCAAAGCATTTCCGGCAATATTATTATGGCTAAGCATCACCCCTTTGGGCACTCCCGTAGTACCGGAGGTATAAATGAGCGTGGCCATATCATCCGGTTTTACTTCAGCTTTCAGCTTCTCAAATAGTTCCGGTTTTTCTGCTACACACCGACTTCCCATTTCCAGAACTTGCTCAAACGTCTTCAGCTTTTTATGTTTCGATCCCAACACCGAAATGATGGCTTCTATCGTTTTTATTCCTTTGATTAAAGACTTGGTTTCGGCAAAAACCTCATCATTTGAAACAAAATGCACCTTCGCCCCCGAGTTCTCTAAAATGTATTTGATTTGATCCCCCGGTTGAGTGGTATAAACAGGAACAACCGCTGCACCCAGCGAAAGTATGGCTTGATCGATGATCCGCCATTCCGTGCTGTTTTCCGCATGAAGGGAAACCTTATCCCCTTTGCGTACGCCCATCTCGTACAAGCCCATGGCCAAATCGCGCACCTGGCGTAGATAATCGTCGATGGAGGTTTTAATCCATTTTCCGTCCCGTTTTACGGCCGAAAAGATTCCGGTTTTGTTTTTTTTGATGCCTTCCGATACAATCGATAAAATAGTGGTGGGTTCGTATTTCATAATATTTCCCTATCATGTTAGCGTGAGATAGTAAGATACACTTTCGCCATACATTTGAAAGCGTTTCCACCCTTTATTTTAACAACTTAACACTGTTAATCAAACTCAAATTTATGTTTATTGAAGAAATTTTAAAAAAGAAAGCAGAAATCTACTTTAACGTGGCTCAAAAGGACATGGGACACGCTTTAGGTATAGAGTTTGAATATATAGGACAGGAGAAGATATCAGCAACTATGCCGGTAAACGAGCACACTATTCAACCTTTTGGTGTGCTTCATGGGGGAGCTTCAGTTGCTTTAGCAGAAACTTTATGTTCAGTTGGCGGATGGTTTCAATTGGAAGATCTGCAAGCTACCGTTGTTGGTATAGAAATTAACGCTAACCATATTCGATCTGTAAAAAAGGGAGGCAAAGTTACCGGGACGGCGCGCCCCATACATGTAGGCCGTAAAATCCAAGTATGGGAATGTGAGATTCGGAATGAACGCGACAA
>JBDNFJ010000085.1:0-3007 GCA_041689895.1 Gracilimonas sp.
ATCAAGAATACAAAAAGTATATAATCTGCCGCATGGATATAAAAACGCAGACATACCGTTATCCAATCAATACTTGGTTTGACGAATGATGGGAGTTAAAAACCTTGGCCATTTATCACCTACTTTCGCAGTAAACCGAAATATACAATAATCTAACTCAGCGGTTCTTATCCATGCCTGCAATTTTGTATATTTACAAGCTATAATCCTAAAAAAGGTTCGCAAAACCATTTAAATACTCTGACGATTACTTTCTATGGCAGGACACTCTAAATGGGCGAATATTCGCCACAAAAAAGCTAAAGAAGACCAAAAGCGTTCTAAGGTCTTCACTAAACACATCAAAGAGATTACTATTTCGGCACGTGAAGGTGGTGGAGACCCTGACGGAAATCCGCGTTTATCTCTTGCCATTGATAATGCCAAGGCCGATAACGTACCTAAGGATAATATTGAGCGCGCCATTAAACGTGGGGCCGGCGAAGATGGCGACGGGTCCAGTTATGAAGAAGCAACTTTTGAGGGTTACGGGCCGGGTGGTATCGCCTACTTTATTGAAACAACCACTGATAACAACAATCGAACCGTAGGCGAAATTCGACATATTTTTACAAAGCATGGAGGTAATATGGGCACCACCGGTTCCGTTGGTTACATGTTTGAGCAAAAGGGAATGATTCAGGTTCTCTCAAACGAACTTGATGATGAAGAGTTTATGCTGAAAGCCATTGATGCCGGAGCCGACGATGTTGATACCGATGATGAAATGTTTGTGGTATTTACCACCCGCGAAGAATTGTTTGATGTGCGTAATCGTTTGGAAGCAGCCGGATTTGAAATTGAGTCTGCCACGCTCATCCGCGAAGCCGTAACAGAAACCAAAGTGGATGAAAGCACGGCTATCTCAAATTTAAAAATGATGGAAATATTTGAAGATAATGATGACGTAAATAATGTATTCACCAACATGCTTATGGATGATGAAACCATTGCATTAGCTGAAAATCTATAACTTTTTGATACGAACTTTATCTTATATCGCTCTATTATTGTTGCTAACGGCAGCCGGACTTAATGATGCTCGAAAGGCTAACAAAGCGTACGAAGACGGTAATTACGAGGAAGCCGAGCAGCTTTATTTGGATGCGCTTGAACAGAATCCGGATAATGCACGGTTGTATTTCAATCTTGGAAACGCCCAGGCTAAACAAGGAAAAGTAGAGGAAGCGATCGAGTCGTTTATGGAATTCCGCAATCTGGCTGAATCTACGGAGGATAAATCGCTGGCTGATTATAATATTGGTACCATGATGGCCGAAGGTAAAAAGTGGAAACCGGCGGCGGCTCACCTCAAAAATGCACTAACGCTCAACCCAACCGATGTGGATGCCAAACATAATTATGAACGTGCATTGACTGAGCTACAAAAAGAAGACCAGGATAAGCAACAACAAAATCAGGAAAATGAAAAGCCGCCGGAACCCAGTGCTTACGCCCTTGCTATGAAAAAGCAGGCCGAGAAGTTGGTGGCTGAGCATAAATATGGTGAAGCCTACAATTTAATGCAGCGTGCGCTGAAGGTAGATGATACCGTTCGGGCATTCAATGATTTTATAGAGCGCACCAAAAACGTTTCAACAATAAATACGCCATAGTCTGATGAAGAAACTTATTCTCTTACTTTTGGGATTCTGTGTGGCTACCGCTGCTTATGGACAAGTTTCTGACGTGTATTTCCACGAAGGAGCACAATCGTATATACATGCTGATCTTCAGGCGGCCATAGATGAAGTACAAACCGGCTTAATTAAGTATCCCAATGACGTGAAGCTGAATGCATTAATGGAAAAGCTAAAAGAGGAGCGAAAGAAGCAACAACAGAATCAACAGCAAAAAAGCCAGCAGAACAAAGAAAATAAGGATCAGGAACAGCAAGACCAGCAGCAAGACGAACAGCAGAAAAAGGATGATCAACAAAAAAGCGATGGGGAAAACCAGGAACAACAAGACCCGCAAAAGGTAAATCCCGATGAGGCGCAATCGAAGCAAATCAGTAAAGAAGACGCTGAAAAGATCTTAAATGCCTTGGCTCAAAAAGAGAAAGAATTGCTTAAAGAATTTAAAAAGAAAAAAACAAAGGGAAGCGCCAAGCATGAGAAAGATTGGTAAGCTACATGGTTTGCTATGCTTATGTGTGTTTTCTTTGCTATGGATTCCCTCCATTCTGGCACAAGGCATAACTGTTTCGGCCTCACTTTCTGAAACAACGATTTTTTCGGGGGAACAAGTTAAGCTGGAGCTCACTATTAGCGGCACTTCTATAGGCTCGGTTGATGAGCCGGGACTTCCCCAGATTGACGGTTTACGCTGGCTTCGGAGAAGTACATCCAGAGGCACTAAATATTCTCTAATTAACGGCAGCCCTTCTATTACCTATTCTTTTGGCTATGTGTTGATTGCCCAGCAACCCGGCGCCTACACCCTGCCGGCCATTAAAGTGCCGGTGGATGGTAAAACATATAGCTCCGATCCTATTAGTTTCAAGATTATGGATCCTGCTGCCATTGATAAAGGCAAATCGAAACGAGCCCCTGAAATATATATTCGGCTGGAACCTACCACTAAATCTCCCTACGTGGGCCAGCAAGTAATCGTAAATGTGGTGCTGTATTTCAAAAAAGGAGTGGAAGTTTCCTCCTATCAGCCCACACCGGGTTGGAAAGCAGAGGGTTTTTGGAAAGAAGAACTTAAGTATCCACAACGAGCCCAAACCTCCTCTACTATAATAAATGGCGTTCGTTATCAGCGAGCCATGCTCATTCAATATGCGCTGTTTCCCACTAAATCGGGAGAGCTCAAATTGAGTCCGTTCGAGATTACGGTTTCGGTTCGCAAACAGCGTACCTCTAACGACTTTTTTGGATTTGGGGTGAATCAGGAACGCATGAGTCTCCAGTCCATCCCCGTAACACTTAACGTTCAATCACTCCCCGAGCTAAAAAATGCG
>JBDNFJ010000086.1:0-3018 GCA_041689895.1 Gracilimonas sp.
ATCAAGAATACAAAAAGTATATAATCTGCCGCATGGATATAAAAACGCAGACATACCGTTATCCAATCAATACTTGGTTTGACGAATGATGGGAGTTAAAAACCTTGGCCATTTATCACCTACTTTCGCAGTAAACCGAAAGATGCAAAAATCTAAATCAGCGTTTCTTATCCATGCCTGCAATTTTGTATATTTACAAGCTGTAATCCCAAAAAAGATTCGCAAAACCATCTAATCCTCTGACGATTACTTTCTATGGCAGGACATTCTAAATGGGCGAATATTCGCCACAAAAAAGCTAAAGAAGACCAAAAACGGTCTAAGGTCTTCACTAAACATATCAAAGAGATAACTATTTCGGCACGTGAGGGTGGTGGAGACCCTGATGGAAATCCGCGTTTATCTCTTGCCATCGATAACGCCAAGGCCGATAACGTGCCTAAGGATAACATTGAGCGAGCCATTAAACGTGGGGCCGGCGAAGATGGTGACGGATCCAGTTATGAAGAAGCCACTTTTGAAGGGTACGGGCCCGGTGGTATTGCCTATTTTATTGAAACAACCACAGATAATAACAACCGAACCGTAAGCGAAATCCGACATATTTTTACAAAACATGGAGGTAATATGGGCACTACCGGTTCCGTTGGTTACATGTTTGAGCAAAAGGGAATGATACAAGTACTCTCAAACGAGCTTGATGACGAAGAGTTTATGCTGGAAGCCATTGAAGCCGGGGCTTCCGACGTTGACACCGATGATGAAATGTTTGTGGTTTTTACCGCTCGCGAAGAATTGTTTGAGGTGCGTAATCGTTTGGAAGAAGCCGGATTTGAAATTGAGTCTGCCACGCTCATTCGTGAAGCTGTAACAGAAACCAAAGTGGATGAAAGCACGGCTATCTCAAATTTGAAAATGATGGAAAAATTTGAAGATGATGATGACGTAAATAATGTATTCACCAACATGCTAATGGATGATGAAACCATTGTATTAGCTGAAAATCTATAATTTTTTGATACGAACTTTATCCTATATCACGCTATTGTTGTTGCTGACGGCAGCCGGTCTTAATGATGCCCGTAAGGCTAACAAGGCATACGAAGCCGGTAATTATGAGGAAGCTGAACAGCTTTATCTGGATGCGCTTGAGCAAAATCCGAATAATGCTCGGTTGTATTTCAATCTTGGGAACGCTCAGGCCAAACAAGGAAAAGTAGAAGAAGCTATTGAGTCGTTTATGGAATTCCGCAACCGTGCTGAAACTACGGAGGATAAATCGCTGGCTGATTATAATATTGGTACCATGATGGCCGAAGGTAAAAAGTGGAAACCGGCAGCAGCTCACTTCAAAAATGCACTGACGCTCAACCCAACTGATTTGGAGGCCAAACATAATTATGAACGTGCTATGATTGAGCTACAGAAAGAAGATCAGGATAAGAAGCAACAAAAGAAGAATAACGAGAAACCGCCGAAACCCAGTGCTTATGCCCTTGCCATGAAAAAACAGGCGGAGAAATTGGTGGCTGAGCATAAGTATGAGGAAGCCTACAATTTAATGCAGCGTGCGCTGAAGGTGGATGAAACCGTTCGGGCATTCAATGATTTTATGGATCGCACCAAAAGCGTTTCAACAATAAATACGCCATAGTCTTATGAAGAAACTTATTCTCTTACTTTTGGGAGTTTTTATGGCTGCCACAGCCTACGGGCAAGCATCTGACCTATATTTCCACGAAGGAGCACAATCGTATATACATGCTGATCTTCAGGCTGCAATTGATGAAGTGCAAACCGGTTTAATGAAGTATCCCAATGATGTGAAACTGAATGCATTAATGGAGAAGCTGAAAGAGGAGCAAAAGAAACAACAACAGAATCAGCAGAAAAAGAACCAGCAGAACAAAGATAACAAGGAACAGCAAGAGCAAGACCAGCAGCAAAATCAACAAAAAGAAGAGCAGCAGAAAAAGGACGAGCAACAAAAGAAGGATGGGGAAGATCAGGAACAACAAGACCAGCAAAAAGTAACTCCTGATGAGGCGCAATCGAAGCAAATAAGTAAAGAGGACGCTGAAAAGATCTTAAAAGCTCTGGCTCAAAAAGAGAAAGAATTGCTTAAAGAATTCAAAAAGAAAAAAACGAAGGGAAGCGCCAAGCATGACAAAGATTGGTAAGCTACACGGTTTCCTCTGCTTATGTATGTTTTCTTTGCTATGGAATAGCTCTGCTCTGGCACAAGGCATACATGTTTCTGCCTCACTTTCTGAAACAACGATCTTTTCAGGGGAGCAAGTTAAACTGGATCTCACTATTAGCGGTACTTCTATGGGCTCGGTCGATGAACCCGGACTTCCCCAGATTGACGGTTTACGCTGGCTTCGGGGAAGTACTTCCAGAGGCACCAAATACTCTCTAATCAATGGTAGTCCTTCTGTTAGCTATTCTTTTGGCTATATTTTGATTGCCCAACAACCCGGAACCTATACTCTGCCCGCCATTAAGGTGTCGGTGGATAACAAAACGTATAGCTCCAATCCTATTAGCTTCAAGGTTCTGGACCCTGCTACCATTGATAAAGACAAGTCGGAAAGAGCTCCCGAAATTTATATTCGGCTGGAGCCTACCACTAAATCTCCCTACGTGGGCCAGCAAGTAATCGTAAATGTGGTGCTTTATTTCAAAAAAGGGGTGGAAGTTTCCTCCTATCAACCCACACCGGGGTGGAAAGCAGAGGGTTTTTGGAAAGAAGAACTTGAGTATCCGCAACGAGCCCAAACCTCCTCTACTATTATAAACGGCGTTCGTTATCAGCGTGCCAAGCTCATTCAATATGCGCTGTTTCCCACTAAATCGGGAGAACTGACGCTGAGCCCGTTCGAGATTACGGTTTCGGTTCGCAAACAGCGTACCTCTAACGACTTTTTTGGATTTGGGGTGAATCAGGAACGCATGAGTCTCCAGTCCATCCCCGTAACACTTAACGTTCAATCACTCCCCGAGCTAAAAAATGCG
>JBDNFJ010000087.1:0-4230 GCA_041689895.1 Gracilimonas sp.
GGAATGAATGTAGCACGAGTCAATTTTTCGCATGGAACGCACCAAGACCATGCACAAGTCATTAAACACATTCGTAACACTTCTAAAAAGTATAATTATAGCATTCCCGTTTTGATGGATTTGCAAGGCCCAAAAATTCGTGTAGGCCAAATGAAGGATGGCGGACAGGAGTTGAAGGCCGGTTCAACCATCAAGATAACGGCCGATGAAGTAGAAGGAACAAGTAGCGTGATTCCTATTGATTATAAAAGCCTGCTGCACGAAGCCGAGCCCGGCAATTCCATTCTTTTGGATGATGGTCTGCTGGAATTTAAAGTAACAGCTAAATATCCCGATGCACTGGAAGCAAAAGTTGTGGTGGGTGGATTGCTTAAATCCCGAAAAGGCGTGAATCTCCCCAATGTGCGTATTTCCATCCCGTCATTAACCGAGAAAGATCTAAAAGATCTTGAGTTTGGGATTACACAAGACGTAGATTTTATTGCCCTTTCGTTTGTGCGAACTGCAAAAGATATCCGGGATATCATATCGAGAGTACGAGCGGCTGGGAGTCAAGCGGCCATCATTGCCAAAATTGAGAAGCCCGAAGCGCTGGAAGTAATCGACGATATTATTGAAGAAGCCGATGGCATTATGGTAGCGCGCGGCGACCTAGGCATCGAGATTCCAACCGAGCAGGTTCCGGTGGTTCAAAAGATGATTATTGAAAAATGCCGCATGGCAGGGAAACCGGTTATAACAGCCACCCAAATGTTAGATTCAATGATCCACAATCCTCGCCCAACCAGAGCTGAAAGCTCGGATGTGGCCAATGCTGTGCTGGATGGAACGGATGCCGTAATGCTTTCAGGAGAAACCGCCGCCGGTGCTTTTCCGATGGAAGCGGTGAATGTGATGGATCGAATTTGTCGGTCGATAGAGGAGAAGCGCCCACAGCTCTATAACAGCCTTGGATATCGTAAGCCGGAATGGAAGGAGAAACAAGTAATTGAATCGTTGGCGTATTCGTGTGTAACTATTGCCGAAAATGTAGAAGCTAAAGTGATTAGCACCATCACACACTCGGGCAGTACCGCTCGGCGAATCGCAAAATACCGTCCCAGAGTCCCCATTGTGGCCTTTACAGAAAGTTCGAAAGTACGTCGGCAGTTAAACCTGGTTTGGGGAGTATATTCTGTGAAAATGGACGAGCTTTTCGATACGGATAAAAGCGTACGGCTGATGGAAGAATATCTTCGGGATAACGGAATGGTGAAAAATGGAGATCGTGTAATTATAGCCACCGGCATGCCGATAGCCAAACGTGGACGAACAAACATGATTAAAGTAAGTACGATTGAATAAGGTGTTGCGTTAAGCTGAATGTTATGATAATTCGTAAACTTGTTTTAGGGGTGTTCCTGCTGATATTGATGACGGGCTGTAAAACCTCGTTACGATCTAATTGGAGGAACTTCAATGCGTATTACAACACCTATTATAATGCTGAAAAGAACTATGAAGCGGGGCTTAAAAAAAACCTCGGCCAAAACCGGGATTACAACCCACTTCAGCCCATCCGCATTCACCTAAAACCTGTAAATGCCGGCGCACAGGATTTTGATAAAGCTATTCAAAAAGGGGCGGATGTTCTTCGGAGATTCGATGATACAAAATGGGTAGATAATGCCATTGCGCTGATAGGCAAATCGTATTATTTCAGACAAGAATATTTCTCGGCTGATCAAAAATTCAAAGAACTCCTGTTAACAACCGAAAATCCGGTGATGCAGCAGGAAGCTATTATGTGGCAAGGTCGGGTTTTGTTAGATATGGAGCTGTACAATGAGGGCGTTGCTTTACTATCTGAACAGCTGGCGCTGCTGGATGGCGAATGGAAACGGGGTATAAAAGCAGAAGTAAAAGCGTTATTGGCCGAGCATTATGTGGGATTGGAAAACTGGCAAGTTGCAGCCAATGAGCTGGTGGAGGCTTTACCAGATTTGCCCAAAAAGGAGTATAAAGAGCGCGGGTATTTTTTACTGGGGCAGATTAATGAACTGCTTGGTAATACCGAAGCAGCTTTTGAAGCGTACAATAACGTGCAGAATCACTATGTCGAGTATCGAATCCAGTATCTCGCTAAGCGAAAAAAGGCAGAAGTTGCACGTAGTTTAGATCGCTATGATGTGGCTAATGATATCCTTAATGATATGGTTCGGGATGATAAAAACCTGGAGTATAAAGCCGAACTCGATTTTGAATTAGCACAAAATGAACAACAAAGGAAAAATTTTAAGAAAGCCGAAATATTATATAATGATGTGCTGCACAATAGACTTCGTAAGCCGGCCCCCGAAATTGCTGCTCGTTCCTATAATGGTTTAGCTGAGATCTATCGGTTTGGCTACGATGATTTCGGCAAAGCTGCTGCCTATTACGATTCTGCGGCTCAAAAAAACGTAGCTGCCGATAAACTTCCGGATGACTTCAATGCCTCAGAACTGGCTGAATCGTTTGGGAATTATGCACGCATCAAAAATCAGATTGCTCTGCAGGATAGCTTGTTGAAGCTTGGTCGACTGTCTCCCGCTGCTTTCGATTCGGCATTGGTCGAAATACGTAAAAAAAAGATTGCAGAGCTGGAGCGTCTTCGTGAAAAGCAGGAACGCCTACAAAACCAGCTGGTAACGGTAAATCAGGGACAAAAAGATCAGGATGCAAGTGCAATCGGTAGCAATGGATTCCTGAATGCTAATAATCCGGTGGAACAACAAAATGTGCGCCAGCAATTTTTTGCGATTTGGGGGAAGCGTCCTTTGGCTGATAACTGGCGGGTTCGCAGTATGATTTCTGTTTCTGCCGGAGAAGACCGAAATGGGGCGGATGATAAGGAGGGCGGTGCTAAAGCAGGTGGCACCAAGCTTGTTACGGTAGAAATTGATCTAAGTGCTATTCCCTTTAAGCCCTCTGAACAAGATTCGGTTCTTCGTCAAATATCCGCTTATAAATACGAGCTTGGTAACCTATTCTTTTTATCGATGGACGATCCGGATAGTGCGGCTTTTTACTTCCATAAAGCTATTGAAGGGCCCTCTCGCGTAGATATCAACACCGTTTCCCTCTATTCACTTTCTGAGTTAAGCTCCATTCAGGGGGAGGATGAACAGGCCAAGAACTATGCCCTGCGGTTAGTTGAGAACTATCCGAATACAGAATATGCTCACCGTGTGGCTGAAAAATTCGGACTAAAACTCGAAGAAACAAATGATGAAGACGAGATAGATCCCGTACAGTTGTACGAGCAAATTTTGGAGGAAGATTCCACTTCTGCAGCCCAAGAAGCATCCCTCTTGAAGCAATTGGCATTTAACTACAGTGAGCATAGAATTGCCCCTCAAGCATTGTCGGAAGCCACTCAAATTTATATGAAGGCAGGAAAAACAGCTCCCGCCTATCAAAAAAAGTTTGATGCTTGGGTTGGTCTGAATCAAGAATGGGAACAAAAACAAAAGATTTTTAACACGGAAAAGGATTCATCCCGAAAAATGTTGAATGATACTACGCTGACGCAAGAAGAGCGTGCTGGATTTCAGTCTTTGGTTGATTCCACTTTATCTCAGCCCGACTTCATCGCTGCTTTTCCTTATCGGGGTGCCGATTGGGACAGCGCCAGGGCCGTCGCAGACACCTTCTTGGTATTATTCCCGAAAGCGAAACTTCAACCCAAAATAACGCGCATAAAAACTGAGCTCAAAATTCCTCAAGAGAAGAAAAAGATAGAACCTGTTGAACAGCCAAAGCCGGAAATAGAAGCCGGAACCGGAAATTATCTGAGTTGTGAAGAAATAGATAGTAAGCTGGAAATACGGGGTGGTTTGGAGTCTTTCATGGATTCCATTCAGCTACCGAATGATGATGCGGGTATTCCGGAGATTGTGTATGTGTTTAAAGTTAATCAGCGCGGCGTTGCAGAAGGCCACACGCTTGAAACCGAAGATGTGCCCGAGAATATACAAGAAGCATTTGAACAAGCATTCGAGAAAACCTTGAGTTTTGAGCCTATACTTTATGAAGGGCAGGCAGTTGCCGTTGAATGTCCTGTTAGCTTTCCATTGGGCAAATAAATGATCCTCTTTGGTAAACTTGATACCTGATACTCATTTACAAAAACTTCTCTGATATATTTTTGACTATTTTCGTGTAGGAGCAATGCATGAATTACCTCAACACGAAAATATGGTCACTAAA
>JBDNFJ010000088.1:0-4473 GCA_041689895.1 Gracilimonas sp.
ATAAGCCTCCAGCACGGAAACGGGGCCTCGGTATTCCTGAAGCAGTGAATTCCGCTGTTTACGAATACGACGATAATCGATGAGATGCCGCAGATATGCCGGCGAAATCTGGCTGATAAAAGAATCAATAAAAGTGCGGCGTTCTTGGGGCCCTTCCAAGGTTAGTTTTTTATCATCTGGGGTGAGCGCAACCACGGGCACCATCCCAATCAGGTCAGACAATCGCTCCAGCGGCGAATCATTTACAAAGATTTTTTTTCCGTCCCCGCGAGAATAGGAACAAGACACATCAAATTCCGATCGGATTTGCCCCTCAAAATGCCCTTTTATCATAAAATAGCTTTCATCCTGATGCACCACATATCGATCGGTATTGGATACAAAACTGCGCGACATACATAGATAATGAATCGCATCAATCAGGCTTGTTTTGCCCGACCCATTGGGCCCTGTGATTATATTAAGATGAGGCGCCCAATCGATTTTAGTATCCAGATGATTCCGAAAATTGAGCAATTCCGTGTGAATGTTTCGCATACTAGGTATGGTACGCAATCTGTCTGTTTTTAGCAGAGAATTTTCCACAAAAAAAGAGCTGCCTCCGCAAAAAGACAGCCCTAAAAAGCTACTACTATTTAGTAAGAGCAGTTTCAGCGGCATTCCTTACAAAATATTTCATTTATTTTTCCAACCTCTTGGTTTATGCACTTTTTTTGGGAAGAAAATAGCCACAAGCAACCTCATCTATATTCAACAAAAAAAGCCATCACATGTAGTGATGGCTTTCAATTTATTTCGAGTACGCTAATGCTTACAATCCAAAAGCATCATGCCCAAGAAAAATAGCGGAATCGCCTAATTGTTCTTCAATACGAAGCAGCTGATTGTACTTGGCAATTCGATCGGTTCGGCTCATGGAACCGGTTTTAATTTGTCCGGCATTAGTTGCTACAGCAAGATCCGCAATGGTCACATCTTCGGTTTCGCCAGAACGGTGCGATATGACCGCCGTGTATCCATTTTTATGAGCCATTTCGATGGCATCCAGCGTCTCGGTGACGGTACCAATTTGGTTTACTTTGATAAGAATAGAGTTTGCAATACCTCTTTCAATACCTGTAGCAAGACGCTCCGTATTGGTAACAAACAAGTCGTCTCCAACCAGTTGAATTTTGTGGCCAAGAGCATCTGTTAGCTTTTTCCACGCATCCCAATCATCTTCTGCTAAGCCGTCTTCAATCGAAATAATTGGATATTTATCTACCCAATTGCTCCAAAATTCTACCATCGCATCGGTGTCTTTGGTAGAGCCATCGCTCCACTTGAATTCATACAAGCCGGTTTCCGTATTATAAAATTCGGAAGCAGCAGGATCCAGCGCAATCAGCACATCATCTTCAGGCGTATATCCGGCTTTTTCGATGGCTTGCAAAATAACCTCGATGGCTTCTTCATTCGATTTCAGGTTAGGTGCAAAACCACCTTCATCCCCAACGGCGGTTCCATATCCTTTTTCGGAAAGCACCTTTTTAAGTGTGTGAAATATTTCAGAACCTATTTGTAATGCCTCGCTAAAAGAGTCGGCACCGGCTGGCATAATCATAAATTCTTGAAGATCTACGCTGTTGTCGGCATGAGATCCCCCGTTTATAATATTCATCATGGGAACCGGCATTACTTTTGCGTTTACGCCTCCAACATATCTCCAAAGTGGCATTCCAAGCTCTCCGGCCGCTGCTTTAGCTGCTGCCATAGAAACGCCCAAAATAGCATTGGCGCCTAACTTGGCTTTATTCGGCGTGCCGTCTAAGTCAATGAGTAAATCGTCAAGATCAACCTGATTAAAAACGGACAAACCACGAAGTTCTTCCGCAATGGTAGTATTTACATTCTCAACGGCTTTTAATACGCTTTTGCCTAAATAATAATCTTTGTTTCCGTCGCGCAATTCAACCGCTTCATGTTCTCCGGTAGAGGCTCCGGAAGGTACAGCGGCTCTTCCTACGACTCCGCTGTCCAGGGTTACATCTACTTCAACAGTAGGATTGCCTCGCGAATCGATCACCTGTCTTGCATGAACGTCTTCTATAAAACTCATTCTAATTTCTCCGATTTGTTTGTGAGATTAATTGCCTAAACATACTGCGATTTAGCCTGTACTTAAAAGCCAATTTGCCGGAAGTTTTGTACCTTTAAACTTTCTATGAACTTTAAAATTCGCTCTTATTTTGTCTCACACTCATCCTTGGATTATTTTATTTGATATTGACGGCACCTTGCTAACCGTGAATAGCGGGTTTAACCGAAAGCTTCTTCGCACCATGCTCGTCGAACACGGAATACATTATCCTGATATGGAAAAGGATGCATTTTCGGGTCGCACCGACCACGATATTTTCACTTCCTTTTTGATAAACCATGATTACGATGACGCTCTTTATCAAAAATTTAAAACTGATTACCTGAATAATCTGGATCAAAAACTAAATGCAGAGTTGGTGGAGCGACATGATTTTGTAGATGAAGCTATTCAATACTTTTCGCAGGATGGATTTGTGCGGGGGTTGCTAACCGGCAACTACCCAACCGCAGCAGGCTATAAACTTCGAGCGGCTAACATTGATTATGATTTCCCAATCGGAGCTTTTGGAGAGTTTGACACCGACAGAAACCGGCTACCGCATGTAGCGCTTGCTGAGGTAAAGCGGAAGATGAACATCGATCCCGATCCATCACGTTTTGTGATTATTGGAGATACGCCCCGCGATGTGATTTGTGCCAAAAAAGCCGGAATGAAAATTATAGCCATTACTACTGGCAAATACAGCGCAGATGAATTAGCCGAGCATAATCCTGATGTTATTATTGATAGTCTTGCCAACCCCGAGCAGTGGTTTTCACAAATTAGTGATACTCACTAAGCGAGTGTACCGAATTACCACATCCAGCCAAATACAAAGCTAATTTGAGCCGAGCCAAAGTATTTTCTGGGATCGTTGGCTTTTTCTAAAGGAGCTTGCGCCACGCTGCCATCCTGTAGATAAACGGGCACACTGGCAGCTCCCATTCCACATGAGGTTATTGGATCCTGATTTAAGCGTCCCAGATCTGGCTGACAAGGTTCCATCATTTGGATGCCATCCCCAAAATAATGCATGGTATATCCAAACTGCACGCTCGATAAGTTCTTGAATTTATCCCCGAAATCAATTCCGAGAACAAATTCTCCCCCTAAACCCCAATGTGATTCAGACTGTTTAAAACCGCTAAAAATATCGTTGATTCTTTCGGAGACCCCATACACATTTATACTGTTTTCCCTAAACCCGTTGCCCGATATATCATTAAAGTAGGCATAAGAAAGCGAATAGACCGGTCCTGCACTTAATGCCGCATACACTCTGAAATTGTCTGCAATTTGCTCTGCAAAAAATCTCCTTTTTAAACCGATATATAATGGAACTGAAAATGCACGTTGGTATTTTTCGGGCACCGTTTTGAAACCAAAATAGTAATCTACAAAGGTTTGTTCGGATGGATCGCGGAGGCTTGCAATTTTTAGCGTAAGTAATGCTTGGTTATAGGGATTCAAGCCAAATCGAAACTGTCCGCCAACGCCAATGCCAAAATCACTGAGCATAATATTTACACCAAAACCGGTTCTATATCCTTCGTCATATAAATTGCGGGGTGCCTCTTGGGTTATCACTTTCGGTTCACCAAATTGAGCAAAAGCTGTGTTTTTCACTCCCACAAGGAAAATTAGAAGGAACAAAACGAGCAATTTTTTCATTTACAAAGTGGGTTTAGGGTTGTTCTAAGTGCGTTACTGCTAAAATGAACGAAATTTTAAACAATTTCTTATTGTGTTAAAGTAATAACCTGTTATTTTCACCACAAATTTTGATATACAACATACCTTAAAAATAATTAATTCAAGCTACAAAGCATGAATTCACACACAACTTATTTTGTATTTGGACCAACTGCAACGCTTCGCAGAATGTCATCCAAAATGTTCAAAGAACATCCACCTAAATTTTTGTACGAGTATTCTCCGGAAGGATCGTCTGAGACGATTTATGTAGCCGTGTATGAAGAATATGAGAAACAAATAAATTCAAGCGTTACGCTTACCTGCATCCTCGAAAGTACAGGCAAGCACAACAAAGTAGTACTTAAGAAAACAGGTGGCCGCATGGGTTTCCGCGGCAGCTCGCTTTCAGAAGAACGAAATGTTGAATCTAATGTGATTGATTTTATTCTCGATTTTTCTAAACGTCATGGGCTTACTCTTCAGGAAGAACAACCGCCAGCCGAAGCCGAGGAAGAATAACCGATGCCTAAAGCACCTTCCGTTTGGACGGTTCTTAGCATGATGGAGTGGGCCACCGACTTCTTTGAGCAGAAGAAAGTGAACTCCCCACGGTTTAGCATTGAGTGGCTGCTTGCGCATGTTCTGGATATTAAAAG
>JBDNFJ010000089.1:0-5272 GCA_041689895.1 Gracilimonas sp.
CAACTCTTCATACACTTGCAATACCCCATTTGTGGTTTCTTCAGTTACCACATCTACCATTTCCTTCACATATTCTTTGGCATTTTCGGGCGCATAACTCCTTCCAACAATTTCCAGTCCTGGGATATCGCCACTGCTATCTCCAATATAAGCCACCTCGTTCAGGCTGATATTTAGTTTCTCACACAGATTGCGAATTCCCTGACCCTTGTTCGTTTTTTTTAGGATCACATTTACGGAGACATCGGTGACGTGCACTTCAAACATCGGATAGTTAGTTCCCACGTGATTCAGTACTTCTTCATGCATCAGTGCAATCTTGGCAGGATCAGGATTCACCAATCCCGCATCCGTAAATTTGGCAAACTCGGGATAGGTGCCTTTATAATTTTTGATTAGCGTTTCATCCAGCCAAGCTTTGATTTCAGCAACCGCTTCCCGCGCTTCTTCATTGAAGTGTGGATTCCA
Organism: Gracilimonas sp.; assembly: GCA_041689895.1. Classification (GTDB taxonomy): domain Bacteria; phylum Bacteroidota; class Rhodothermia; order Balneolales; family Balneolaceae; genus Gracilimonas. The sequence goes on from JBDNFJ010000089.1 coordinate 469, forward strand.
TGCGATTTCATTCGTTTTGATATCATACATCCCGCCCCCACTTTCAAAAAGCATGGGAAGATCTACGTTGAGCCACTGACCAATGGCCTCCACATACGGAAAGGGGCGGCCGGAACAAATGGTTAGTTTCGGAATGGTAGCATCTTCCCGACTTTGCATATTCAATGCTCTGATTTGAGAAATAGCTTCCCAATCGGGACTTAGAAATGGATGTGCCAGACAACCGTCCAGATCGGTGATGAATAGTTTTATCATGGATAAAAAATTTTAATCTCTTTGTACTGAATAAATGAAATCGCGTTGTTTACCTTCTATTGAAACCCAACGCTTAGGTTTTAAAAGAAGATGATTTAACGGCCGAAATCATCTTCAAGGCGTACAATATCCTCTTCATTGGAAGGATGATCGGCATCTACATGCTGCCAGATTTCTGCAATAATACCCCAATTTGAAAGTCCCACCAGTCGATGACGTTCTCCTTTTTGAAGCGTGATTAAATCCCCCCGTGAATATTCTTCAACCGGCCCCAGCTCGTCCGTCTCGCTTCGCACCACTCCAACTGGACCTTCTACCACTTGCCACATTTCTGCCCGACGGTGGTGATACTGCCAGGACAACCGCTTTTCAGGCTCCACCAATAAAATTTTTGGGCTTAATTTTCCGGATATATTTACATCGCTCATTTCCACATCATTGAAATACGTATCAATAAATTTCTGTGCCTGATCCTCATTAATCACAAAAAAGCCACCCCACGGACGGTTAATATCAAAATCCTGAATTCTAAATCCCTGACTCTTCAGTTTCTTTTCAATTTCTTTAAATAGCTGCTCTTTAGTTGAAATACTCATTACTTCGTTTTAGTGTGATATAAAATCGTTGATTATTTTTTGGAAGAATAGGAAGGAATCAGCACCGAGATTACGATAAAAAGTAACGCTAAGGCTCCCATCCACTGATATTGATTCTTGTAATCGGCATACTCTTGGCTGGCAAACTCTCCTTTTTCCAGCTCATCGAGCCGAGCTAAAAAAGAATCGATACCATCGGCGCCTCGTTCGATAGAATAATAGGCTCCATTTCCCGCATTGGCGATAGATTGCAAGGTCTTTCGTTGCAATTTAGTGGTTACAATTTTTCCCTGATTATCACGCTTATAGCCTACCAGCTTGTCCGAACCCTCTTCATAAAGCGGGATCGTAGTGCCCTCATCCGTCCCTACCCCCAGCGTATAAATCAAAATGCCTTCTGACACCAGCTTATCCAATGCTTTTTGATACGATTGACCGTGGTCTTCCCCATCAGATATAATCAGCAGCACTTTGGCTGCTTCGGAGGCTGCATCATTCTCATCCAGAGATTCAAAGGCCTGATCGGCGGTTTCAAGGGCCGATTTAAAATCGGTAGCGGAACTTGGCATTTGTTTGGTATCTGCAATACCCAGAAAAAGTCGTAAGGCGGAATAATCGAGCGTCATAGGACTTTGGAGGTACGCTTCTCCGGTAAACACAATTAGCCCAACCCGATCTCCCTGCAATCGCTCAATCAAACGGTTGATCTCAAATTTTGCTTTCCGCAACCTACTGGGACGTACATCTTCGGCATTCATACTCCCAGAAAGATCCAGCACTACCAGCATATCAATACCTTGCCGTTTAATCTCTCGGACTTCGGTACCAATCTTAGGCCCGGCCAGCGAAACCATTAGAAAAAACAAGCCACTCAGCATGGCGATGTTCTTCAGTCGCCCGCCTACCGGCCAAAAGCCCGATCGAAGGGAGCTAAAAAGTTCCGTATCAAAATATTTTTTCCGTTGGGCTCGTACTTTTCTGCTTCTCCACCAAAGTAAACCAACGGTAGCAGGAATTAGTAGCAGCAACCAAAGAAAGTAAGCGTATTCCCAGATCATAGGTTAAAATCATTCATTTTCATCTGCCAAGATAGAGATTCCAGCACCTTAGTTGCAGTAATAATATTAAAAAATAGGAGATGGTTAGAAGGCATAAAAAACCAGTCATTTGAAAATCATATCATCCGCTTAGTGTTTCACCGCATCCACAACAACCTGTGCCACCTGCCGGATTTCATCCTCCGTCAATTCCGGGAAAATGGGCAGGGATATCACCTGTTGACTGGCAAGATGAGCCTCCGGGCAATCTTCAGCCTTATATCCCAAATACGAAAAACAGGCTTGTTCGTGTAGTGGAACCGGATAATACACCGAGTGACCAATTTCATGCTCTTTTAACATCCGCTTAAGTTCATCCCGCTTTGGCGTCCGTATAGTGTATTGATGATAAATATGTCGACCTTTTTGTGCATCTGAACCGGTGGTTTCTGCGGGAAGCATAATTTTATTGGCTTCCAGTTTATTATCGCCTCCGGTGTTATCAGCTGTAGAAGGCGGCTTTCCTGAACTCACCACTCCAGCCTCTTCAAATATTTGATTATACCGATGCGCAATTGTCCGTCGGCGTTCCGACCATTCATCCAGATATTTCAGTTTCACCGAAAGCACGGCGGCTTGTATGGTATCCAGCCGACTGTTGATACCTACCAAGCTGTGATGATACTTGGGTTGGGCCCCATGCAATCGCAGGATATTCACCTTCTGCCCCATTTTTTCCTCTTTTACCGTAATCAATCCGGCATCCCCAAATGCCCCCAGATTTTTACTGGGGAAAAAGCTAAAGCATCCAAAATCCCCCATGCTGCCGGCTCTTTGTCCTTTATATTTAGAACCTATGGCTTGAGCCGCATCTTCAATCACAGCGAGATTATACATATCCGCCATTTCCAATAACGGATTCATATCCGCCATTTGTCCATATAAATGCACCGGAATAATTGCTTTTAATTTTTGGGGATCCGGATTCAACCTCTCATACAAAGGATGCTCGCCCTTCATAAAAGCTGCTACCTGTTGAGGATCCAGATTATAAGAATCGGGCTCTATATCCAAGAAAACGGGAATTCCGCCCAACCTCGCAATGGCCCCGGCCGTAGCAAAAAAGGTAAAAGGACTGGTGAGCACAAAATCGCCGGGCTGTAAGTCGATAGCCATTAAAGCCAGCAATAAGGCATCCGAGCCGGAAGCACAACCGTAAGTAAAATTGGAAGTACAGTACGCACCCACTTGCTCCTCAAACTCCCTAACCTCATTCCCCATAATAAAATACTGGCTCTCCAAAACCTGGTCAATGATTTCTTTGACCTCATTTTTGATGGATTCGTACTGTCGGTTTAGATCAAGTAATGGAATAGACATAGAAATTTTATTCTGAGTTAGAAAGCTTTTGGGAGAAGTTATCTTGTTTAAATTCAAAGTTTGAGGGAATTAAATCCCACCGTAGGTTATCATAAAACATGCAGGAATCAGACGAAATCACGGTTTTCAAAAGTGACCATATTAGTTCTTTTTGGATGCGGCGTTGTAAATCTGCTCAATGATACTCACCACCTTCATCCCCTCAAAAGCGTTCGCCGTAGCTTCGCTCATTCCGTTCAGCGTCTCCACCACATTTTGGATCACATAATGGTGATTGGCCGCGCTGCCTTTAAATGGCCCATAATCATTGGGGGGATTTGTAGCTTCTAAAATCGGCATTTCATACTCGTTAATATGGCAATATTCCACCTCATTCATATACTGTCCGCCCACTTTAAAGCTGCCTTTGGTACCTACCACGGTGATACTGCTTTCCATATTTTTATCCCAGCACGAAGTGGAATAGTTGATACTGCCTATCCCTCCCTTCACAAACTCAAACTGGGCAAAACCGGAATCGTCAAAATCTTTGAGGTGAGGATGCGTGAAATTCCGAACCAGCGCCTTGGGCGGTTTGATATCGCCAAATACCCAAAACATTAAATCCACAAAATGACTGAATTGCGTGTATAAAGCTCCGCCATCCATATCTTTGGTGCCTCGCCATGTGTCGCCTCCATAATACCGATCATCCCGATTCCAATAGCAATTCACCTGCACCATCAGCACCTCACCGATCAACTTATCATCCACCAAGTGTTTCATCCAAACTGAGGGCGGACTATACCGATTTTGTTTGACCACAAACACCCTCTTCCCTGATGCTTCCTGCGCACCTATCACTTCAAGGCAGCCTTCCTTGCTCAATCCCATGGGCTTCTCAATCACCACATGATAGCCGGCATTTAGCAATTTAGTGGCATATTCGGTATGAAACCCATTTGGGGTACACACACAAACTACCTGACTTTGATGTCCATCTGAGCGTATAAATTCATCGATGGAAGCATAGCCATCCGCCTCAATATCCAGCTCAGCGGCTTTTTCAAGCTGAGCCGAATCAACATCCACAATAGACACCAATTCGCTATGCGCATATTCGTGTATAATTTTAGCATGACGCTTGCCAATCCTTCCAAAACCAATCACCGAAAATGTAATAGAATCCACGTAGTTTCCTTTGTTTTGATATGATTTAAAGGTACGCAAATTGAAGAATCTACCCAATGCATTCTTATGGATTGTGGACGGAAGACCGTGGACCGTGGACCGTGGACCGAAGGCTAACAGCTGATAGCCACAACTAAAAACTAAGCACTCAAAACTAAAAAATACCCCCCTTTCCAGTGCTAATCCCACTCTTTCCTCTTGAATGTTGATGCCTCAAATATTTTGCCGCTACTATAAAGCTCAGAGATCCATAACTACGACCTCTCTAAATCTCTCCTTCGTAAGGAGAGACTTGTTCGTGCATAATCATGATTTATTAAATCTAAACCACCAAAAAAGCATAACAACGTGACCTTCTGCTTTGCG
>JBDNFJ010000090.1:0-5270 GCA_041689895.1 Gracilimonas sp.
ATTTAAACCAACGAAGGAAGCCATTTACCCGTCGCTACTCTCACGTCCCGAATCTATTTAAGCTCCATCGCCTTGGGAATCACGCTTTCGTACATATCTTCTGCCTCTGTTATATCCAGGCTTAGCAAGTCTTTGATTTCCAGATGGGTTCCTTCTACAAGTCCAAGCTCGTATATCGGAATATTAGCTTTGGCAAAATGTTGTTGAGCAATTTCCAATTTATTGGATGGAACGGTGATAACCACTCCTGATTGCGCTTCACTAAACAGTACTTCGTGCGAAGTTCCTTTCAGTTCATTAAGAGATACTTTCGCACCCTTTTTCCCAAAGATGGCCATTTCGGCTAAGGTAACGACTAATCCACCATCCGATATATCATGGGCTGCGGTTATAAATCCCGAATGAATAGCGTTCAACAATGCTTCCTGAAGCTGTACTTCAAAATTAATATCTATTTCGGGAGCATCGCCTGTGGTTAAATTATGGATCACTTTCAGATATTCACTTCCACCTAATCCTTTGCGATCTGCGCCAATGTACAGCACCACTTCTCCCTCCTGCTTAAAGCCTGGAGTAGTAACGTGCTTTTCCACATCGTCCATCATTCCAAGCATTCCTATAATTGGTGAAGGGAAAATCGCACCTTTTGGATTCTCATTATAGAAGCTCACATTTCCACCGGTTATGGGGGTATTAAGCGCAATGCAGGCCTCCGACATTCCTGCCAAGGCTTCCTTAAAAGTCCAATATACTTCTGGCTTATACGGATTCCCAAAGTTTAGGCAGTTTGTAATTGCCATTGGTTTCGTGCCGGAGCATACTACATTCCGGGCTGATTCTGCCACCGCAATTAGTCCACCTTTTCGGGGATTTAGATATACGTACCGTCCATTGCCGTCGGTTTTTGCAACTAAGCCTTTTTTAGTGCCCTTAATACGTATCACCCCGGCATCGGATGCGCCGGGAGGAGTTACGGTATTGGTTCGCACGGTTGTGTCATATTGCTCGTGAATCCAGCGTTTGGAGGCGATATTTGGAGAGCTCAGCAAACGAGTAACTATTTCAGAATAATTCTGGCTGTGGTCTAAAGAATCTATATCAAAATTTTGTACTTCCTGAAGATATGCCGGCTTTTGGGCTTCTCGGATATATTGAGGTGCTCCGCCACCCAGCACCAAATGCTCAGCGGGAATATCAGCTGCCACTTCACCATCTTTCCAATACGTTACATTTTCGGTATCAACCACTTCGCCGATCACTACTCCGTGTAAATCCCATTTTTCATACACATCAATTATTTCCTGCTCACGCCCTTTTTCGGCGACAATCAGCATGCGCTCCTGACTTTCAGAAAGCAGCAACTCATAGGCGGTCATTCCATCTTCACGGGCGGGCACTTTATCCAAATCTATTTTCATGCCTTGCCCACCTTTGTCGGTCATCTCCGAAGTGGAACACGCAATGCCGGCTGCTCCCATATCCTGCATGCCAATTACAGCGCCGGTTTTCAGCACTTCTAAGCTGGCTTCGAGCAATAATTTCTCAGTAAACGGATCACCCACTTGCACACTGGGTCGTTTGGCTTCGCTTGCTTCACTTATTTCTTCGGAGGCAAAGGTAGCTCCGTGAATTCCATCACGCCCCGTACTTGCACCTACGATAATAACCGGATTTCCAAGTCCTTTTGAGATGGCCGAAGCCGTTTCGCCTTCCTTCACTAACCCAATACTCATGGCATTAACGAGCGGATTTCCTTCATAACTTTCATCAAAATAAACTTCACCGGCAATCACCGGAACCCCGAATGAATTTCCATAATCCCCAATTCCACGAACCACTCCATCTAATAAATAGCGAACGCGGGGATTCTCCATGCTTCCAAATCGAAGCGAGTTGAGGCTTGCAATGGGCCGAGCCCCCATCGTAAAAATATCGCGGTGAATTCCTCCTACTCCGGTTGCCGCTCCTTGATACGGCTCAATAGCAGATGGATGATTGTGACTTTCAATTTTGAATGCGCACCCGAGCCCATCGCCTAAATCTACCAAGCCTGCGTTTTCTTCGCCGGCTGCCACCAATAGATGTTCCCCTTCACTGGGCAATTTCTTGAGTTCTATAATCGAGTTTTTGTAGGAGCAATGTTCGCTCCACATCACAGAATACACGCCTAATTCTGTAAAAGTAGGCACCCGGCCAAGCCGAGATTTAATCATTTCATATTCTTCTGCGTTGAGTCCATGCTCGATGGCAAGATTCAGGTTTACTTCCGGCTCTTGAATGGCAGCGTTTGACATTTTATAGTTGGCTTGGGATTGGATCCGGCTGGAATTAGCCGGACGAATTAAGACGGAACAGAAGGTACGATTATTTAGCAAAAGCCTCTAATACGAAGAAGTAGAAACTCTATATTTTAAGATTCTTTCCATCAATTTTAGAAACCTTCGTTAAATTAGGATACTGTCCTTGTTTCATTTGCGCTGGTAAAAGAATCTATACCTCTAACGCGTTCAATAAATCATCAAAATCGTTAAAAATCAGACTGGCCAGCTTGTATCCCTGATCATTTGGATTTTGCGTGTACCAAGCCACCTGCCATCCTGCTTTAGAGCCACCCACTACATCGGATGTAAAGGAATCTCCCACATATAAAATTTCATCCCGGGAAATTCCCACTAACTCCGTGGAATAATCAAAGACTTTCGGATGCGGCTTCATTTCCCCTATTTCTTCTGAAATCACAATATGACGAGCACTTTCTTGAAAATTGAACTGGTTTATTTTCAGCCACTGTGTTTCCGCAAAACCGTTGGTAATAATGCCCACTCCATACTTTGCTGCGATGCTTTTATAAGCGTCTTCAGCACCATCAATCCACTCCCAATGCGTTCGGTAATAATCCATATATACCGTTCCTATTTCATTATATGCTGATTTGTTGAGGTGGAGAGCATCTAAGGTTTCCTCGAATCGGCGCCGTTGCAACTCGGTACGTTCTATTTCACCATGCCCATAAGCTTCCCAAAGTTTTTTATTTATGTGATGATAAGTTTCAAGCAGCGTATCTTCTTCAACATTATCAAACAGGTCAAAATGGCGGTGCACATCACTAAGGCCGGCTCGTTCTGCCTTTTTGTGATTGAGAAGCGTATCATCTAAGTCAAAATAAATAAATTTGGGTTGAAGCTGCGACAATGGAATAGTTTTTGATTATTGTTGAAGAGTTTTGAACCTTATAAAAAATTGGCTCGTAACAGGGCAACAAATTAAACAATTAATACACACATCATGAAAGCAAAAATTTGGATTATTTTAGGGGTACTTGCGCTCATCGTATTTTATGGAATCAGCGTACGCAATGGCTTAGTATCTCAGGAAGAGAATGTAAATAGTGCCTGGGCACAAGTTGAAAATCAATATCAGCGCCGAGCAGACTTAGTGCCAAACCTGGTTAATACCGTGAAAGGAGCCGCAAATTTTGAACAAGAGACGCTCACCAGTGTTATTGAAGCCCGTAGTAAAGCGACCTCTGTCAACATCAACGCCAGCGATTTAAATAACCCACAAGCTTTCCAGAAATTTCAGGAAGCTCAAGGCCAATTGAGTGGCGCTTTATCTCGTTTACTGGTCAGTGTTGAACGCTATCCGGAGCTTAAGGCCAATCAAAATTTTAGAGATTTACAGGCACAATTGGAAGGCACTGAAAATCGAATATCAACCGAGCGTATGCGTTTCAATAATGCGGCTCAATCGTACAACACCAAAATTCGAAAATTTCCAGCAAGCATTTTTGCATCTATCTCAGGCTTCCAGCAGAAACAATATTTTAAAGCGGATAAAGGTGCGGAAAATGCCCCAACCGTAGATTTTGGCAACTAAAAAATAGACCATAGATAAAAGACATAAGATGTGAGGCAGCAGTACTTTGTCTTTCATCTCATGTCTTATCTTACATCGTACTACTTATAAAACCATGGCTAAATTTTTATCTAAAGAACAAGAAACATCTATTGTTGAATCCATTTCTCAAGCGGAGAAAGAAACATCCGGAGAGGTTAGGGTCCATATCGAGAAAACCTGCTCAAAGGAAACGCCCACCGAGCGAGCTAAAGAAGTTTTTGCAGAACTTGAGATGCATAACACCGAACTTCAGAATGGCATCATTATTTATGTGGCTTATAAAGATCGCAAAGTGGCTATTTGGGGAGATGAAGGAATTCACCAAAAAGTAGGGCAAAACTTTTGGGATGAGGAACTGAAGATGTTGCTCAAATATTTCAAAGCTGATGATTACGAAACGGGATTAAGTGAAGTAGTGCTTAGGGTAGGTCATAAATTGAAAGAGCACTTTCCCTATCAAGAAGATGATATTAACGAACTCCCCAACGAAATTAGTTATAATAAAGAAGATGAACCTGATGCGTAAATTTCTAAGTATTCTTGTCTTTTTAACGATTAGCATAAGTGGTTTTTCTCAAGATTTTCTTCCGGACAAACCAACGGGCATGGTCAACGATTTTGCACACATGCTCAGCAGTTCGGAACAGCGACAGCTGGAAACCAAACTCCGAAATTACCGCGATTCTACCACCAACGTAATAGCTATCGCTACCCTCGAAAGCCTGAACGGATATCCCCGGGAGGAGATAGCGAACACTCTATTTAATAAGTGGAAAATGTGGGAAGGTGACCGATATAATGGCGTTCTCATTCTTATTTCTAAACAAGATCGTAAGATTCAAATTGAGGTGGGTTATGGTCTTGAGGGCGCTATCCCTGATGCCATGGCCAATCGTATTTATGCGGATATTTTAGTGCCTAATTTTAGATCCGGTCACGTATATGAGGGATTAGACCGAGCTACTGATGCCATGATTCAGCTGGCGGCCGGTGAGTTTAAAGGATTCCCAAAACGTACTTCTTCTGAGGATGGATTCCCGGTAGATCTCATTATTATTTTTGTGATTCTAATCGTCTTTCTCATTTCGAAAGGACGTGGAGGAGGAGGTGGGCGCCGGCGTTCACTTGGTTCCAGCGGAGTGATTTTCCTCGGTGGTGGATTTGGCGGAGGTGGAGGCTCATCGTTCGGCGGCGGTGGTGGAGGTGGGTTTGGTGGCTTCTCCGGAGGCGGCGGATTTGGCTCGGGCGGTGGTGGCGCCGGTGGTGGATGGTAAGTCCTGCTGAATATTTATCGGGGCTTCATTCATTTTTATATCCGAGGATTACCCATTTAAAGAATGATAGGCTTTGCTACAGAAAGTGTAGAAGAGAAC
>JBDNFJ010000091.1:0-13643 GCA_041689895.1 Gracilimonas sp.
CACCTTCACGTTGAAAGCAAAAAAAACAGCTCAAAAAGCAATGCCTTCAACCACTATCCTTCGTCCACAGCCGCCCACGGTAGAGCGAAGTCTGAGAAAAGCAGAAGGTCCGCGATTTGGTCTCACGGTAACCAAAGGGAAATCCTCTTCCATCGATCCTAAAAATGAGCTGCCGGAGCAATTCAAGCTCGAGCAAAACTATCCGAATCCATTTAACCCAACAACCCGCATTCAATACAGCGTGGTAAAAAATGGCCCCGTAACGCTGACTATTTATAACGTAATGGGCCAGCAAGTGGAAACCTTGGTAAGTAAGACGCAATCAGCCGGAACCTACCGGGCGAGCTGGAATGCAGCAAGCATGGCTAGCGGTATTTACTACTATCGTCTGCAAGCCGGTAACCAAATAGTAACCCGCCAAATGACGCTTATTAAGTAATTCTCAATTTTTAAATGTTGAATGTTAAATGGCCCTCAAAAAACCATTTAACATTTAGCATTTAACATTTAACATTAAAACATTTTACTCATGAAGACACTTATTTATATCTCCCTTGCCGTTGTAATTATATTGTTAATAAGCACCGTTGTGATGGCGCAGAATCCACCCGCACTGCCATTTATGAATGATGCAGATCAAGCTCCTATTGATGGTGGACTTAGTTTATTAGCTTTGGCCGGTGGCGGATATGCCATTAAAAAGCTAAGAGGCCGAAAAAACGATGAAGTATTATAAACCGTAGTTTCATAAAAAACCGTTTTAGTAGAACCGAATGCGTAAGCTGATTTCTACGCATGTAAATGAAGCAATCTTTTAGATTGCTTCATTTTTATTATACTCGGCTACTTGAGCATACTCCTTGGGTAGCTTTTCATAGTGGTAGTAATACAGCCTTGGATTATAATCAGGCCTTTGTAGGCGTAAGTACAAAATCAAACAGCAATACCCATTCTTAGAAATAGTTTAAAAGCGCTTACGTTGATGTCGCAAAAGCTCCAATCCCACCCGTTTAAACTTAGTTGCATAGAAGCTGCCACGTTTGCTATGGGCGTGTTATTTGCCATAGCGCTATTATTCTCTCCCCAATTAAAGGCTCAGATTACTCATCAGCCGGCATTTCCCGTTGATGATCAGCCGGTCACTATTTACTTTGATGCCAGTTCGGGGAATAAAGGGCTCATAGATTATACCGGCTCGGTATATACACACACCGGGGTGCTTACGGATAAAGGGAAAGCCGGAGATTTGTCGGATTGGAAATACGTAGTATCCGATTGGGGAGTAAACACGCCGACTACCAAGCTAAATAGAGAAGGTCCGAATCTTTATTCTCTGACCATTTACAACATCAGAAGCTATTACGGTGTGCCGAGCGGCGAAAAAATACTGAAGCTGGCGATGGTATTCCGCAGTGAAACGCCCGACAAAACGGGGGCCTATATAGAGGGGAAGGGGAAAAATGACTCTGATCTTTTTGTTGATTTATATACTCCGGGAACGCACGTTTCATTTCTGAAACCGGCCGAGCAAACAACGGTACTGGCTCAAGGGGACGCTATAGAAATCGAGGCGCTGGGGGCGGCCATCGGTTCAACCCTAAACACGATTCAGCTTTATAAAGATGGAGTTTCGGTCAGCTCTACTACGGCAGATACGCTACGATATTCCGAAAATGCAGGTAAAATTGGCCGTACCGAATTCATGGCTATTGCAACGGCACAGTCGGGAAAAAAAGATACGGCCTACGCCTATTTTGTGGTTCCGAAATCTGTAACCGATCAGCCCCGACCTTCAGGAATTAAAGAAGGTATTTATTATGATGAAAATGATCCCACCAAAGTAACGCTTTCGCTGCTGGCGCCTTTTAAGCAGCGCGTGTATGTAATTGGAGAATTTAATGATTGGCAGGTAACCCCCAATTATCAAATGAAGCGAGAGGTGGTTAGCAATGATGAGGTGTACTGGTGGCTTAAAGTGAGCGGGCTGAAACCGGGCAAGGAATATGCCTTTCAGTATTTGGTGGATGAAGAAATCAGGATTGCAGATCCTTATGCAGAAAAGGTGTTGCACCCCGATGATTCTTGGATTGAAAAAAGCACCTACCCGAACTTGAAGCTATATCCAACCGGGAAAACGAGCGAGTATGTGTCGGTGCTGCAAACACAAAAATCAGAATATAACTGGAACGATGGTAGCTGGCAGCGTCCCGATAAAAAAGATTTGGTTATTTATGAGCTGCTCCTGCGCGACTTTACCGAGAATCATGATTACGCCACTTTGATAGATACGCTCGATTATCTGCAACGCCTGGGAATTAATGCCATAGAATTGATGCCCGTCAATGAGTTTGAGGGCAATAATAGCTGGGGATATAATCCGGTGTTTTATTTTGCTCCCGATCGGGCTTATGGTCCGGAAGGTGACTTGAAGCGTTTGGTTAATGAAGCGCATAGCCGTGGCATGGCGGTTATTTTAGATATGGTTTTCAACCATTCCTTTGGGCAATCTCCCATGGTTCGCTTGTATAATGAAGGTCGATATGGGAAGCCAACGCCTCAAAATATTTGGTTTAATGTGGAGGCCAAGCATCCCTTTAACGTTGGGTACGATTTCAATCACGAAAGCAAATTCACCCAGCGTTTTATTGATCGCGTGAATAAATATTGGATTAAAGAATACCACGTAGATGGTTATCGCTACGATTTAAGTAAAGGCTTTACCCAGCGTTATTCTTCTGATGTTGGGAGCTGGAATCAATACGATCAAAGCCGGATAAATCTTCTGGAAAGGATGAAAGATCAGGTGTATGCTTTTGATCAAAGTGCCTATCTGATTTTGGAGCATTTGGGGAATAATGACGAAGAAACCGTACTGGCCAATTATGGATTTATGCTTTGGGGTATTATGCATTCTGAATATAAAAATGCGGCCATGGGATTTGTGAATAATGGCTCCGATGACTTGTCAAGAATCTCCTATAAAAACAGAGGCTGGAATGATCCGAATTTGGTAGGCTACATGGAAAGTCATGACGAAGAACGCATTATGGTTGAGTTGCTGAATTTTGGGAATGGAGTGGGAAGTTATAGTACCAAAAATGAGAAAACGGCTTTGAATAGGATGAAGCTGGCTCATGCTTTTTTGTTAGCCGTTCCAGGGCCAAAAATGATTTGGCAGTTTGGTGAACTTGGCTACGATATCAGTATTGAGGAAAATGGGCGAACCGGCGAAAAACCCATTCTTTGGGAATATAGAAACGATACGGATCGCTATCGTCTGTACCGCACCATCGCAGAAATGAACAAGCTTAAAACAACGGTTCCGGCTTTTGGCACTTCCGACTTTGACATTGACCTGGGCGGTAAGCAAAAACGCATCTTATTGAAATCGGCCACCGACGTTCAGCTATTAGGAAATTTTGACGTAGTACAAGCCGATGTTTGGCCGTATGGACATAATTCTACCGGAGGGAAATGGTGGTATGAATATTTTAGTGGAGATTCCCTTTTTATAGGCGCCAATAATTTAGGTACAGTCAGCATGGCTCCGGGCCAGTTTGAGGTGTATTCCACCAAAAAGTTGGGCACGCCTCCGCCCGGTCTTTTAAATGCCGTAGCGCCGAAGTTAAGCCTGCCCACCAAAAAAGTTTTCTTCGAAACGGTGCAGGGTCAAAGCACGCTTCCTGCTGAGAAAAAAATCACGGTATCGAATACGGGAAGTGCGCCTTTGGTAATTAATGACATTGTTAATTTCAGCCCGGAATTTTCGGTACATCCCAGAAGTGCCACCATTCAACCCTCGAAAAATTTGGAGCTCACCGTTAGCTTTAATCCAACCACAACGGGAAGTTTTACGGATAGATTTTCCATAAAGACAAATGCTGCCGGCAGCGCTTCTTTTACCGTAAGCGGGATCTATCGAAGCTCATTGCCCGAAATGCCCACTTTGCTGCTCCCTGAAAATGATGCCGGGCAAGTAGCCAAAAACACCTCCTTTAGCTGGACGAAAGCGTCAGGAGCTGAACGCTATGAAATTTTGATTACCCAGTACGCCACCAATCAAATGGTGGTGCAAACAGATACGATTACGCAAATTCAGTTTTCTACTTCTACCTTAGATTTTGAAACCAAGTACGCTTGGAAAGTTCGCTCTCTAAATACTTTTGGTGAAAGTGGGTGGAGCAGCGAGCGGAACTTCACAACAATCATCGATAAGCCAGGAAAACCCATTCTTTTGTTGCCGGTGGAAAATGCGATCATAGAAGCCTCAGCTAATGAATTTAGTTGGGAGCCGTCAGATCGAGCCGATTCTTATAATATACAGTTTAGCTTAACCTCAGATTTCAGCAATCCGGAGAACGGCAAGACGGACATCACGAAAACACGCATTCAAAATCTACCGCTGACTCCCAACCGTTCTTATTTTTGGAGAGTTCAGGCCGTAAATATGGCAGGCAGCAGCGACTGGAGCACGCCTCACTCATTTGAAACTTTGCCGTTGCCTCCCAAAACGCCTTCGCTAATTTCTCCAGCCCATAAGGCCGAAAATCTGGATACCCAAATCGAATTTCGCTGGAGTGATGTGGATGGGAGTGATAGCTACACCTTTCAGCTTTCAACGGCTGGAGATTTTTCTTCTCTAATATATGATTCTACTCTTAGCGCTCCTGGTATCGATCAAATGCAGGTAGCTGCAAACACAGATTATTACTGGCGTGTGAAAGCAGAAAATGCGGGTGGGGAAAGCGCTTGGTCGCCGATATTTAGCTTTAGCACAAAGCCAAATGTGCCGGATAAAATTATACCCATAGCGCCCGATTCAGGGAAAAGTAGCGTGTCCACTTCCCCTCTGCTCAGTTGGAAATCTGCCGCCGTAGCGCAAGAGTATGAGATAGAAATAGCGGATCACCCAAACTTTACTCCGCAAGATATCATCCGTTCAAAAAAAGTAACGGGAGTGAGTGAATTGAAAGTGTCGGGCTTGAGCGTACATGAATCCTATTATTGGAGAGTTCGCGGCTCAAATGTTTCGGGGGATGGTGCTTGGTCAAACATTTGGAGCTTCACCACTTCTTCCATCGAAACACCAGAGCCTGTATTTCCTACTCAAAACCAGGTGAACATATCATTAGATGCCACCTTGGTTTGGAAAGCCGCATCTGGCGCGTTGACTTATTCGGTAGAAATATCCGAGTCCCCCAAATTCACCATAAAAGCTACAGAAACTGGCATTACGGATACGCTATTTGCTCCCAATTTCCTGGAGAAAAACAAAACCTATTATTGGAGAATTAAATCAGCCAGTGCGGGAAATGAAAGCAGCTGGTCAGCCACGCACGCTTTCTCTACGCTGTTCGATATTCCATCAGTTCCCCAGCCCGTTTCCCCTGAAAATAATGCAAGCGATGTAGCGGATACGTTTACAGCTTCTTGGAAATCGGTTTCGCACGCCTGGAGTTATCATCTCCAATTCTCTATGGATAGCTTGTTCACAAATACGGTAATTGATACCGCGGGACTTACCCAATCAAGCTTTACCATAAACGAGCTATTAGCACGTGGTGCAGAATATTTCTGGCGAGTTCGAGCGGTAAATCCGACCGAAAGCAGCGACTGGTCGAATGTAATGAGTTTAAGCACGTTGCCGGAGATACCAAAAGCACCTCAATTAGTTGCACCGGCCGACAGCTCCAACGACCTCCAGACTACGCTTACATTTAGCTGGCGAGAGGTTGATTCCATAGCGAGCTACAGATTCCAGTTAGCTACCGATCGAGATTTCACTCAAAAAATAGATACCACCGACGTAGCAGACACAACACTGACGATTAGTGTTCCGGATTATAATGAGCGATATTTTTGGCGCGTTCAGGCTAAAAATATAGGTGGAGTGAGTAAGTGGAGTGCTATTCAAACATTCAAAACCATTATCCAAAAACCAGAAGTGCCGGAAATTATCGAACCGATTGCACAAGCTGCAATTCATCCCCAAGAAAATATTTTTGCATGGAAGGAAGTTTCAGGAGCTTCAACTTATAGAATGCAAATTAGTGAACAGCCTGATTTTATTTCCACATTTTTAGATACGGTAGGTCTGACAAAATCTACGCTGAATAATATATTGCTGAACCACGAATCAACTTATTACTGGCGCGTGAATACAACCAATAAGGCCGGAAGCAGTGCGTGGAGCAATATTCAGGAAATTACAACCACGCACTTTACGCCTCTTTCGCCCAAGCCGGTTGTTCCAAAAGATAGCCTGATGGATGTATCTACAACGCTCACATTTTCGTGGAATGCGGCCGACTCGAGCACTACCTACCGTTTTCAATTATCGGGTGATCGCAACTTCACTCAGAAAATGGATACGGCGGGTATTGCAGATACCATGCTAACTATTAGCTCGCTGACGTATGATAAAACCTATCACTGGCGCGTAAGAGCGGAGAATTCCGGTGGAAATAGCTCATGGAGTGAAGCTCGTATTTTTAGAACCATCGTTCAAAAACCTGAACAACCCGCCGTCATTGAACCACTTTCGGAGGATGTGATTCACCCCGCAGAAAATGCGTTTGTGTGGAGCAAGGTGAAAAGTGCCACATCGTATCGGGTACAAATAAGTGCGCAGTCTGATTTTGCTACCACGATATTAGATTCTACCGGCGTACTTGGGCAGAAGCTGGAAAATATATCCTTGGAAACCGAAACGGGTTATTACTGGAGAATTCAGGCCGTAAACAGGGCGGGGGTCAGTGGGTGGAGCGAGGTTCAGGCATTCAGTACGTTGCTGATTACATCCACCGAACAAAACGAAATTCCCGAAGATTTTAAGCTTAACCAGAATTTCCCAAATCCGTTTAATCCTACTACCATTATTCAATATGCGCTTCCTTACGTGAGTGAAGTGCGGCTTGAGGTATTTAATATTACCGGTCAGCGGGTGAGTGTTTTGGTAAATAAGCAGCAAAGTGCAGGTTGGCACAGTGTGGTGTTTGATGCGGGTCAGCTGTCGAGCGGATTGTATTTATACCGAATACGTGCAGGCAGTTTCACGCAAATAAAGAAGCTAATGCTAATCAAATAATTTCAAATAGCCGATAGTTATGAGCGCACGATTAATGAAAATATTGGTTTTTGTGATGGCCATGGCACCATCCGTAGTGCTGGGACAAGTGTATGCACCGGAAGGGATAAATATGCCAGGTGAGTGGAATGGCTGGACCAATTCCAATGACGCGCAAACCATGGGTAACTTTCGGATGAGCCATCGGGACTTTGGCGGTGGACAGTATGTGTCCAGAATACACATTGCTGCGGCAGGGGGTGATGCTACTGCCGGAAAGTATGAAATGCTTTTTTCCAGCGGCCCGGAGACCAGTGCTTTTGATAACAAATGGGCGGGTGCAATAGTAACTGTTGATGGTATCTCAACTCTTACGTTGGGTTCTGCTACCAACAATACCATTACGGTTCAAAATGATAATTACTACACCTTTATTTTTGATGATAATGGTTATGCAAATACGGATGTAAGTGTTTTAAAAACTTCTGCTGAGCCGATTACCATCACTTCTGTTAGCGGTATTCCTCAAAATATAGTTGCTGAAAATGTCCCGGTTACTATCACCGTTGAAATTGATAAGCCTAAATCGCCGGAAGAAAAAGTGTATCTGCGCTACTCAACCGATAGCTTTAGTACAAGCGACGCAGTAGAAATAACGAATTTTGGAGAAGGCACCTCCGGCACTGCAATCATTCCGGGACAGGCCAAAAATAGAAAGGTGGAATTTTATGTGTTAAGCACAACGGTAAGCGAGGCTGCCTGGAATAACCGTGTTGATTTATTGACCCTCAATCAAGAAACAAATGGAGGAACCAATTTCTCGTACGCTTACGAAGCAAATATATTTCCAAAAAATGAAGCTACGGAAGTAAGCAGAACCCCTGAAATAACCTGGTTCAGCACCGAACATTTAACAGGGTATGATTTAATGCTTGCTGATAATGCAAGTTTTACCAATCCGAGCGTTGACGAGCAGTCCATTAGCGATACTACTTATACTGTTACAACCGCTTTAACCCCGAGCACCAAATTCTACTGGAAATTTAAGGCAGATACGGCGAGTGATTGGTCAAGAGTTTTCAATTTTAACACCGTTTCAGCTATTCTGTATGCCAACGTGCAGTTTCCGAAATCTGTCGTTATGGAACAGGGTGAAAGCACGACCGTTTTTGGTCAAGTGTATGCACAGGGTGTAACCGAAGCCGAAGGTGAGCCACAAAATATGCGGGCTTGGGTTGGGGTCAACGGCTCAAATTCAAATCCCGAAAATTGGGGAGAATCAAGCTGGAATGTAGCTACATATAACAGCAGTCCCGACACTTCAATTATTGGAAATAATGATGAATATGAGGCGACGATTGGAACCGGTTTATCTCCGGGAAGCTATTATTATGCGTATCGATTTCAGTATAAAACGCAAGATTTTGAGTATGGTGTTTTAGGGGGGATATGGGATGATACCACCCAAATACTAGGACAACTGCAAGTGTTAGAGCTCCCCGAGCTGGCGCTACCTTTAGACCAGGTAACGGATGTAAGCCTAACTCCTGAATTTAGCTGGACAGCTTCTGATGCGGCCATAAAGGAATATCAGGTACAAGTGAGCGAAACTTCTGCCTTTCAAAATCCAGTTTTATTAGATGAAAACACCATAGCTAAGAACTTGCAAATCAGCAGCGGCTCTCTGACGTATAACACCACGTATTTCTGGAGAGTAAAATCGGTGTATGATACCACGGCTACCGGATGGACTGAAGCGCGCTCTTTTACCACGCTTCAAAACAAGCCCGGTAAAATCACTCTTTCACAGCCAGCTGATGCTTTGGATGGAGTGTCGTTAACGCCTGTTTTTAACTGGCAAAATGAAGCCTCTGCTACCTCGTATCAGCTTCAAGTTTCAGCCTCATCTCATTTTAATTCATTTAACATTGATGAACCTCAAATTACGGCTACCCAATTTGAGGTTCCAGAATTAAGCAAGCTGGATGATGTTTCCACTTATTTCTGGCGAGTTCGAGGAGTGAACGGTAGGGGTTCAGGCATATGGTCTGATACGTTTTTATTTACCACTCAAATACCCGGGGTTCAGTTAGCTACTCCCGCCGATGGCGATACTGCAATTAGTGTAAGCCCTTTGTTAAAATGGAACCAAGTGGCCGGCGCACAAAGTTACGAGGTGCAGCTGGCTTCGCAACTTTCTTTTAGTAATCCTATTATTAGCTCATCTGCAATAACAGATACGGTGTTGCAAGTTGGGGAACCATTAGATAACAGTACGGAATATTTCTGGCGGGTCAGGGTTCAGAAAAATGGAATGAAAAGCGATTGGTCAGCACCATTCTCATTCAAAACAAAAATAAGCGTGCCGAATCAAGTGACGCTTTCAGCGCCGGGCAATAATAGCGAAGATATTGCGACGCGACCAATTTTAAAATGGGAAAAAAGTAATCGTGCGGCCTCATACGAGCTTCAGCTTTCTGAAGATTCTTTATTTAGCACCTTTGCAATCCACGAAAGTGGGCTAACGGCAGTACAATATTCCCCAACACCTGCTCAGGCTTTAGATTTGGCAACTGATTATTACTGGCGGGTGCGAGGTGTGAATAGTTCGGGCGTTGGAAATTGGTCAGATGTAAGCTCATTTACCACTGAAATCCCTATTCCAGAACTTCACTTGCCTGCAAAAAATGCCACATTGGTTCCGGTGAACCCAATGTTAAACTGGTATAAAAATCTGGGCGCTCAAAGCTATGATATTCAGGTTGCTTCAAATGTGGGATTTATGAATTTAGCGCTGGATACCGCCGCCGTTTCAGATACTTCCCTGCTGGCTCAGAACCTGAACTACAACACCACCTATTACTGGCGTAGTCGCTTGACTATAAACCAGAAAAAAAGTGATTGGTCGGCACCTTTTACTTTTACTACCCGAGCTACGCCTCCCGCTTATCCGGTGCTTTCTTCTCCTGAGAGTGGAGCTATTAACGTGGATTTAAGTCCTGAGTTGAGCTGGGCGTCCTCTACCGGTGCGGTGTCTTATCACATTGAAGTAGCTACGCAATCCGATTTTCAAAGTGAAATTGTTTTAGATACTGCTGGCTATACCCAAACATATCTACCTTTAGAAGCTCTTTCCAGAAACGCCACGTATTTTTGGCGGGTGCGGGCTTCCAACACGCAGGGGAGTTATGGGCAATGGTCCACTGTTGGTGCTTTTACGACCATTCCTACGCCGCCGAGTGCTCCCGTTTTGTTAGCTCCGGTTGATGATGAAAAGGATCTCGGATCTATTTTAGCTTTTATCTGGCAGTCACAATTAGATGCCAATTCGTACCGGTTTCAATATTCAACATCTGCTACTTTCACCTTTAGTTATGATACCGTTTTAACGGATACTGCTCTTTCTCTGTCTTCCTTTAATTCCGGAGAAACCTATTTCTGGCGAGTACGCTCAGTCAATACGGGTGGGAATTCCAGCTGGAGTCAAACCCATGAATTTGGAACGGGTGTGAGCGGTTATCCCGGTCCGGAATTGCAATACCCTAAAGATGATTTTACCAACGCTGAAACCACATTCGATTTGAAATGGGCGGAAGATAAAGCAGCAAATTCCTACCAGATTCAATTAGCGACTTCTTCAAAATTTTCGTCGTTACTTGTTGATACTTCCGGTGTTATTCAAACTTCATTTACTCTTTCTGAATTACGGCATCAGCAAAGTTATTTTTGGCGGATTAGAAGTGAAGACAGCAAGGGAAATAGCACGTGGTCGGAGGTATTTTCCTTTACTACTAAAGCCTCCAAACTAAACCAAGTAGTGTTACTTTCACCGGTTGACAGCTTACTGGATGTTGGAACACCGGCTATTTTTACATGGAACAGCATTCCGGAAGCTGACTCTTATGAAATAAGCATCGCTAAAAATAAGAACTTCGATTTTGCCACCGATTCTGTTTTAATAGACACCACGCTAACGCTTCCCGAGCTGAAGTCGGGAACAGGCTATTATTGGCGAGTGCGAACCCAAAGTGAAGGCGGTTTTTCTGATTGGTCGGCCGTGCATTATTTTGAAACAGGTGTTAGTGGATATCCGGGGCCGGAATTACAGTATCCAAAAGATAGATTTTCCAACGCTGAAACCACGCTTGATGTCAGCTGGATGGAAGATAAAGTAGCGAGTTCTTATCAGGTTCAAGTATCAGATTCTGCACAATTTTCATCTTTCATTATTGATACTTCCGGTGTTAGCCAAACTACTTTTACCCTTGCCGGATTACAGCATCTCCACCGTTATTATTGGCGGGTTAGGAGTGAAGACAGCCGGGGAAATAGCGATTGGTCGGATGCGTTTTCCTTTACCATTCGAGATGCAGCCCCGGATGAGGTTACGCTATTATCCCCTGCCGATAGCACTCAAGATGTAAACCTACCCGTGAGCTTCAAATGGTCGCAGATTGCCAATGCTTCCTCCTATCAGATAAAAATATCCACCACGCAAAAATTTAGCATTTCCATCGACAGCACGGTCACAGATACCAGCTTGAAACTACATCGTTTAAACTCAGACCAAGCGTATTATTGGAAAGTTCGCGCTGTAAACAAAACGGGGACGAGTAGATGGAGTGGCGCTGGTTATTTCACCACGAATATTGAGGTGCCGGGCATTCCAGAACTCATCAATCCCGAGGATGAAGAAATGCGAACTTCAACGGTTAATTTTGGATGGAATAAGACTCCGAGGACCGCTCATTATAGTTTACAAGTTACCGAAACAGCGACGTTCGAGGATTTAGTAATAGATTCAACCCATATTGTAGGAGTCTCTTTAAAAGCCGAAAACTTGGAGGAAGCGACCACTTATTATTGGAGAGTACGTGGCGAAAATAGAGCCGGATATGGAAGCTGGTCAGATACGCTGAGCTTCACAATGGAGCAGCTTACGTCTAACGAGCTTGAGGCTATTCCCACCGAATTTGCGCTGCGCCAAAACTACCCCAATCCGTTCAACCCAACCACCAATATTCAGTACGATATCAAACAAGCTGAAGCGGTGAAAATTCAAATCTTTGATATATCCGGCCGACTCATTCAAACCTTAGTAGATAGCCAAAAGCAAGCGGGGCGTTATACCGTGACCTTCGATGCAGGCAGTCTGGCAAGTGGTGTGTATTTGATGCGTATGCAAACGGAATCTTTCCTAAAAATCCGAAAAATGATGCTGATCAAATAATGGTTTTATCTATTCAAGATGCAGAAGGTGCACGCAGGTTCGAGCTACTCACTCCGGGGAAGCAGCGGTATGTCATTCATTATGTTCGTGGAGTGAAAAGTAGCCTAAAGAAGATTGATCGAGCCATTTCGATCATTAACAACCTGAAAGATTTGGCCGAAGATGAATTCGATATGCGAAAGCTGTTAGGCTTGCCTCCGCGAGAATAGGAGGTATAAACACTTATTTTTTAGCAAAGAAGAGAAGAATTTTTTATGGATTGAAGAATAAGCCATAGATTTGAGCGGTTTCATTTTTCTATCTCGTATCTAATATAGAAAGAGAACTTAAAATCAAGAGAACATATAAAGCCCATCATTATGAAGATTACTACGCTATTCAGAATAACCCTGTCCCTACTTTTTGTAACCAGCCTTTTTTCACCCCAAGCTTTGCTGGGACAAACCGTGATTAAAAGCGATGCCTCCGACTATGATATTCTTTATAGAGATCCGGGAGGGCTAAGTTCTTTTCATGCTACAGGTGACAATATAAATGTCTCGATAGAAAGTTCTGGTGGTGGATTTATGGTAGAATATTACCGTGCTATTTTACAGTTCAATATTAGCGGATTAACAGGGCCGGTTAGCTCAGCACGGTTTCATGCATATAGCGGAGCACGCGGTGGAAGTGTTTTTGACGTTGATTTGTATGGCTCCTCTGTAAACCGGAACGACTTTATTCATGCTTCCAATAGCTCATCAACCAACGAGTTTTTTAACACCTCCGGCAAAGGATATTCCAAAATTGGTGGTGCAAGCGAATTTATAGAAAAATCAGATCCGAGCCATGAATGGTACTCGATCGACATCACCTCTTTCATCAATAGCAGAATTGCCCATTATGAAAACAATCCAACGGATAGTATTGTGGTGCTGAAATTACGGCCGGACGGTAGCTACAATTACGGAAGCACACAATACAACTTTAGCTCAGGGGATAGTGATAACGCACCTTTTATTTCAATTTATAAAGGAACCACTGACCAAGAAATTACCGGAACCGAAGGCTGGAGAATGTTAGCCGCACCAACTTCAAATAATTCCTATGCCGATTTATTGGGTAATGTGTGGACTCAAGGAATGACCGGAGCTAATACCACTTCAGGTGATGCCAGCGTACAAGATTTTAATGGCAGTAATTTCGTGGCCTTGAGTGATCTTACTACAACCATGACGCCGGGTAAAGGATTTATCGCCTATGTTTATGATGATGACGACAACGACGGAAACCCTGATGGATTTCCTAAATCCCTTACGGTGAATGGCGCCGAAAACTCTGGGAATATTTCCCCTACTTTAACTTCCG